>JAFGSO010000424.1 GCA_016934605.1 Calditrichota bacterium
ATCGACACTCCGGGTCATGTGGATTTCACGGCTGAAGTGGAAAGATCGCTTCGGGTGCTGGATGGAGCGGTTGCTCTTTTCTGTGCGGTTGGCGGTGTTGAACCCCAGTCTGAAACAGTATGGCGTCAGGCGGACCGATATCGTGTACCGCGGATCGCCTTTGTCAACAAGATGGATCGGATCGGTGCTGATTTCTACAACGTACTGGATATGATTAAAATCCGACTGGGTGCCAAACCGGTTGCTCTTCAGATCCCGCTGGGTGAAGGAGATCTTTTTACCGGTCTGGTAGACCTGGTGAAGATGAAAGCGGTTATCTATGATGAAACCAGTCTTGGTTCAACCTGGATCGAACAGGAAATTCCCAGAGATCTTCAGAAAAAAGTAGATGATTACCGAACCCGGTTGATTGAGGCTGCTTCTGAATATGATGATCATTTGATGGAAACCTATCTGGAAGGCAAAGAAATCAGCGAGGAACAGTTAAAAGCAGCCATCCGCAAGGGTACCCTGAAAGTTGATATTATTCCGGTACTGCTTGGTTCGGCATTCAAGAATAAAGGTGTACAAAGATTACTGGATGCGGTTGTGGACTATCTGCCCTCACCGCTGGATGTACCACCTGTGACGGGAGTTGATCCCAGGTCGGAGAAGGAAGTTGTGCGCAAGCCCAGTGATGATGATCCGTTCACGGCTCTGGCTTTTAAAATAATTACAGATCCCTATGTGGGGAAGTTGACTTATTTCCGGGTATATTCCGGAATGGCCAAAACAGGTTCCTACGTATATAATGCCAATAATAGCAAAAGAGAACGTCTGGGAAGAATCCTGCTGATGCACGCCAATCGCCGTGAGGATGTTGAACTGGTTGCTGCAGGGGATATCGCGGCTGCGGTGGGTTTCAAAAACACCAGGACAGGCGAGTCGCTTTCCGCACCGGATAAACCCATTATTCTGGAATCAATGAATTTCCCGGAACCGGTTATTTTTGTGTCAATCGAGCCTAAGTCTAAAGCGGATCAGGAAAAATTATCAGATTCACTGAGCAAGCTAAGCGATGAAGATCCCACTTTTCGGGTTCTTTATGATGACGAAACGGGAGAAACTCTGATCAGCGGTATGGGCGAGTTGCATCTTGAAATTATCATCGACCGTTTATTGAGAGAGTTCAAGGTTGGCGCACGTATTGGTAAACCCCAGGTTGCTTACAAGGAAACAATAACTTCGGCGGTTGAATCTGAAGGCAAATTCATCAGACAATCCGGAGGAAAAGGTCAGTATGGCCATGTGAAACTGGAAGTAGAACCCAATGCCAAGGGAGTAGGATTCGAATTTGAAAACAAAATCGTTGGGGGTGTAATTCCCAGGGAATTTATTCCTTCTGTAAAGCTGGGTATTGAGGATGCTCTGCGGAATGGAGTGCTGGCAGGTTATCCGGTTGTGGATGTTAAGGTAAGATTGGTAGATGGTTCCTATCATGAAGTAGACAGCAGTGAAATAGCATTCCGGATTGCCGGTTCTATGGGCGTGAAAAATGCAATGCATAAAGCCGGTGCCGTCCTGCTGGAACCTATCATGGAAGTTGAAATCATAGTTCCTGAAGAATATATGGGTGATGTTATCGGAGATTTGAATTCCCGTCGGGGAAAGATTACCGGAATTTTACCGCGGAAAGATGCCCAGGTGGTGGCAGGATTCGTTCCGTTAAGTGAAATGTTCGGTTATGCAACCGCCCTGCGCTCGCTTACTCAGGGACGTGCTATTTATACCATGCAGTTTGACCATTATGATGTTATTCCGCAGAATATTGCGGATCAAATTATAGAAAATGTTGTAGGAAAAAAGATAAAAAAATAGTAGGTGTGTTGTGGCCGGTCAAAGTATACGTATTAAATTGAAAGCATATGATTATCATTTAATTGACAAGTCTGCCGAGAAGATTATAACGACAGCACGGGCGACGGGTGCATTGATTTCGGGACCGATTCCCTTGCCGACCCAACGAAGTGTATTTACAGTATTGCGCTCACCTCATGTGGATAAAAAATCCCGTGAACAGTTCGAGCGCCGGGTACATAAACGTCTGATTGATATCCACAATGCAACAAACAAGACCATCGATCAGCTGATGAAACTGGAATTACCAGCAGGCGTGGATATCGAGATTAAAACCTGATCTGACAGAGTGGAGATTTTAAAATGAGCGGTATTCTGGGAAAAAAAATTGGAATGACAAGCATATTTGACGAACTGGGTCATGTTGTTCCGGTTACAGTAATCGAAGCCGGTCCCTGTTATGTAACCCAGGTCAGAACCGGGGAGAATGATGGCTATGATGCCATTCAGCTTGGTTTTGGTGTTAAAAAGGAAAAAAGAGTTAAAAAACCGCTAGCCGGTCATGTGAAGAAAGCGAATGTGGCGGCTCCCCAAAAATTGAAAGAGTTTTCAGGATTTGAAGGGAAAGAACTGAATCCGGGTGATGAAGTAAAGGTGGACATTTTTAAACCGGGAGACATGGTAAAGATTGCAGGTACCAGCAAGGGTCGCGGTTTTACAGGTGTGGTGAAAAGACATAATTTTGGCGGTGGTCCGGTTACTCACGGTCAGTCAGACAGATTACGGGCACCGGGTTCTCTCGGGCAGAGTTCAGATCCTTCAAGGGTCTACAAAGGGCTCAAGATGGCCGGACAGATGGGAAATAAACGGCTAACGGTAAAAAATCTGAGAGTTATTAAAGTAGATCCAGAGAAAAATTTGCTGTTTGTGAGGGGTGCTGTGCCGGGTGCACGAAACAGCTATGTTGAGATCTATCATGGTAAGGAAAGCTAACAGAGGTTTTCTGATATGGAATTGAATGTTTATAAAATTGACGGAACAAAGACCAATCAGAAGGTTGAACTGAAACCCGAGGTTTTTGAGATTATTCCGAACGATCATGTAGTATATCTCGCAGTGAAGGCCTATCTGGCGAATCAGAGACAGGGGACACATTCCACAAAGGGCCGATCGGAGGTTTCCGGAGGCGGCAAAAAACCGTTCCGTCAAAAAGGAACCGGTCGCGCTCGCCAGGGAACTATTCGTGCTGCTCAAATGGTTGGCGGTGGGAGGGCTCACGGAACGTCTCCCCGAGATTATACCCAGAAGCTCTCTAAAAAAATGAGCAAACTGGCACGAAAGTCGGTTTTGTCGGATAAAGCACGGGAAAATAAGGTGATGGTCCTGGAGGATTTTACACTGGATGAAATCAAAACAAAAAAAGTGCAGGACATCCTGAATAATCTGAAACTTGATACCACAAAAGTTTTATTTGTAACCAAAGATATTGACAAAAACCTGGTTTTATCGTCACGGAATATTCCCTATACCAAAGTTCAGAGAGCACCGGAGTTTTCGGTATATGACATCATAAATTCTCAGTATATCCTTTTTCAAGAAGGTGCTGTTCAAGTTGTAAATGAGGTACTGGCATGAAAGATCCCAGAAGTGTTATTATACAGCCCGTCCTGACGGAAAAAGCGCTGCGGCTGAAGGATACATTGAATCAGTATATTTTTAATGTAGCGGCAGATGCCAACAAAATTGAAATAAAATCGGCTATTGAGAAACGTTTCTCGGTGAAGGTAAAAAGTATCCGTACCGAGAATGTTAAGCCGAAGCCCAGACAGAGATTTACCCGCAGTGGTCGGGTGCAGGGATATACATCCCACTGGAAAAAAGCAATAGTTACACTGGGCGAAGGTGATAAGTTAGATTTTCTGGAAAATTTATAGACCGGAGATCGGAGTTTTTTATGGCACTGAAAAAATATAAACCTATGACTGCAGGTCTTCGTTTTCGGATTGATCTGGCTGGTTCGGACATTACCAAACAGACTCCCGAAAAGTCTCTGCTGGAACCCGTAAAAAAGTCAGGTGGCAGAAATAACAGAGGACGGATCACGGCTTTTCAGCGCGGTGGCGGTCATAAACGAAAATACCGTGTTATCGATTTTAAGCGGAAAAAGGAAAATATTCCGGCAATCGTTCATGCCATCGAATATGATCCGAATCGAACTGCCAGAATTGCCCTGCTGTTTTATGCTGACGGTGAGAAATGTTACATTCTTGCTCCCAACGGCCTGAATGTTGGTGACAGGGTGATGTCAGGTCAGGACGCAGAAATAAAAGTCGGTAATGCCCTCCCGCTGGACAGGATTCCGATGGGTATGGAAATACATAATATTGAACTGATTCCCGGTAAAGGGGGTCAGGTAGCGCGGGGTGCGGGTTCAGCTGCTCAGCTCATTGCCAAAGAAGGTGAATCTGCCCTGGTGAAAATGCCCTCGGGAGAAATCCGGAAATTTCGTTTGAATTGTTATGCCACCATAGGACAGGTCAGTAATGTGGAATGGAATAATGTATCTCTGGGGAAAGCCGGCAGAAGCAGGTGGTTGGGAAGAAAGCCGCACGTTCGCGGAGTTGCCATGAATCCGGTTGACCATCCAATGGGGGGTGGGGAAGGCAAGTCTTCGGGCGGCAGGCATCCCTGTTCACCCTGGGGACAGCTAGCCAAAGGGTTGAAAACCCGAAAGAAAACCAAGAAATCGGACGCACTGATTATTAAACGAAGAACTAAATAGGAGTACTCATGGCCAGATCTCTGAAAAAAGGTCCATACATCGATGAGAATTTAATGCAGAAGATAGAAAAGCTGAACGAAACTGGTCAGAAAAAAGTGATCAAGACCTGGGCACGGCGCAGCACCATACCGCCGGAATTTGTGGGACATACGGTTGCCGTTCATAACGGTATAAAATTTATTCCGGTATATATTTCTGAGAATATGGTAGGTCATAAACTTGGTGAGTTTGCTCTAACCAGAACATTCAGGGGGCATGCAGGAAAGTCCGAAAGAGCAACGAAAATTCATAAGTAGACGTGGAGTGATCGATGGAAGTACAGGCAAAAGCGAGATTTTTAAGAACATCTCCTTTAAAAATGAGGCGGGTTTTAAATCAGATTAAAGGAAAAAATGTAGAGTCTGCATTGAATTACCTGCATTTCTCGCCAAAACGCAGTGCAGATTTTATCGAAAAGGCGCTTCGTTCTGCGGTATCTAATTTTATGGAAGCGTATGAAGGCAAAAAAATTACGCCAAAAGATCTGTATGTCAAGCATGCACAGGTTGATGGGGGTCCGATACTTCGCCGGTTTCGTCCGATGTCCATGGGACGGGCCGGTCGTGTGAGACGTCGAACCAGCCATTTAACTATAGTTATAGAAGACAGAGAAAAAGAATAGACGGAGGACAAACTTGGGTCAGAAAACTAATCCAATCGGATTCCGGTTAAGTGTAACGAAGAACTGGGAATCTCAATGGTTTAATGAGAAGAATTTCGGGGAGATGCTGAATGAGGATCTCCTGATCAAGCGATACATCCGCAAACGGATCCCCGATGGTGCTATTTCTAAGATTAAAATTGAGCGGACACCCAAAAAGGTCCTTCTTGAGTTAAATACGGCCAGACCGGGAGTGGTTATTGGCAAAAAAGGGGCAGAAGTTGACCAGCTTAAGGAAGAGCTGAAAAAATTGATCAACAAGGATGTTCAGATCAACATCAAGGAGATCAAGCATCCGGAACTGGATGCCTATCTGATTTCTCAGAACATTGCCAGACAGCTTGAGGGCAAGGTTTCTTTCCGGAGGGCTATGAAGAGAGCCATCACCTCGGCGATGCGGCTGGGAGCGGAAGGCATCAAATTGACCTGTTCCGGCAGACTGGCAGGTGCTGAAATGGCACGAACCGAATCTTACAAAGAGGGGCGGATACCATTGCATACATTGCGGTCAGATATTGACTATGCCACCAATACAGCCATTACTACCTATGGATGCATCGGAGTTAAAGTCTGGGTTTGTCACGGAACGGTACTGGAAAGATAAGAAGACGAAGGAGATAGATACATGTTAATGCCGAAGAGGGTAAAATACCGTAAACAGCAACGGGGACGAAACAGGGGCAAAGCCCAGACCGGTAATACGGTTGCATTTGGCCAGTATGGTTTAAAAGCGCTTGAAGCTCATTGGATTACCAGTCGGCAGATTGAAGCAGCCCGTATTGCCATGACGCGTTATATCAAGCGTGGCGGGAAAGTATGGATACGAATCTTTCCGGATAAGCCGGTTACCAAGAAACCCGCCGAAACGAGGATGGGAAAAGGTAAGGGAGCACCTGAATTCTGGGTAGCGGTGGTAAAACCGGGGCGGGTGATGTTTGAAATTGAAGGAGTTTCTATGGATGTGGCTAAAGAGGCCATGAGGCTTGCTTCGCATAAATTACCGATAAAGACAAAGTTTGTCTCTCGTGAACAGGTATGAGGTTAGATAGATATGAAAATTCAGGAAATAAGGGAATTACCCGTCGATGAGCTGAAGGCCAGGCTGGAAGATTTTAAAGATGAGCTGGCGAATCTGAATATTCAGAAAGCCACTCACCAGCTGGCAAATCCAAGTCGAATAAAGATGGTCAAAAAAAATATTTCCAGGATCAACTGTATTCTACGGGAATATGAACTGGGAATTTCAAAACCGAGAACGGAAACTAAAGCGTAGGTCGCAGAACTATATGGAAAGAGGAAACCGAAAAACCAGAATAGGGGTGGTTGTCAGTGATAAGATGGATAAGACGGCTGTGGTTGCCGTAGAGCGAGTGGTCCAGCACCCTGTTTACAAAAAATTCATCAAACGTACCACGAAATTCAAAGTGCACGATGAAAAGAATGAGTGTCAGATTGGTGATAAGGTAAAAATTGAGGAAACAAGGCCGCTCAGCAAGACGAAGCGCTGGCGTGTGACGGAAATTCTTGAAAAAGTTAAATAATTGCAGAAGTTGGAGTCGTAGGTATGATACAGGAATATTCAAGGTTAAATGTTGCTGACAATTCCGGAGCAAAGAAAGTGATGTGTATCCGGGTTCTGGGTGGATCGGACCGGCGCTATGCTTCAATTGGTGATATCATTATTGTAAGTGTAAAGAGTGCGATTCCTAATGCGCCGATCAAGAAAGGCGAAGTATCGCGTGCGGTAGTTGTGCGTACCAGGAAGGAAATCCGGCGGCCGGATGGCAGCTATATCCGTTTTGATGAAAATGCTGCTGTTCTATTAAATGATCAGGGAGAACCACGGGGAACCCGTATTTTCGGACCTGTTGCCCGTGAACTGCGGGATAAGGAGTTTATGAAAATTGTATCCTTGGCACCTGAAGTATTGTAAAAGGGATGTGTTGTTATGAAAAAGATAGTGAAATCTGACAATGTAGTTGTTTTAGCCGGTAAATACCGCGGGAGAAGGGGCAAAGTGTTAAAGGTATTTCCCAATGAAAATCGGGCAGTGGTGGAAGGGATAAATATGATCAAGAAGCATTCCCGGCCAACCCGCGACTTGCCACAGGGAGGTATTATTGAAAAAGAAGCACCTGTTCATATATCGAACCTGAAAGTGATATGTCCTAAGTGTAACCGGCCAACCCGTATTGGAATCAGGATTCTGGAGGACAAATCCAAGGTGCGATATTGCAAGCACGATGATTGCGGTGAAATTATTTAAATTTGAGAAGGCTGAAGTATGAAGAACTATGTACCCAGGTTGCAGAAAAAATTTAATAAAGAAATAGCGCCTCAGATGATGAAGCGATTCGGATACGGGAATATTATGCAAGTTCCCAGACTGAAAAAAATCAGTCTGAATATGGGCGTCGGAGAAGCTATTCAGGATCCGAAGACGCTGGATAATGCCATGAAAGATTTGAGCATCATCACCGGCCAGAAACCTTATCACCGGACGGCAAAGAAATCCATTTCGAATTTTAAGCTTCGGCAGGGAATGAAAATTGGTGCAGCAGTTACGCTCCGGGGGGTGCGAATGTATGAATTTCTGGATCGGTTTATTAATCTGGCAATCCCCCGCATTCGTGATTTTAGAGGTCTTTCCGATAAATCGTTTGACGGCCGGGGCAACTATTCGATCGGAGTACAGGAACAGATCATATTTTCGGAGATCAATGTAGATAAAATCGATAAAATCCGTGGCATGAATATAACACTGGTTACGGATGCTCAGAACGATGAAGAGGCTTTTGAACTGTTAAAAGCATTCGGAATGCCGTTTCGGCAATAACAGAGGAGTTTAGATTTTGGCGAAGAAATCGTTAATTGCAAAATCCAAGAAGGATCCTAAATTCAAAGTCAGGAAATATAACAGATGTCAGAGATGCGGCAGGCCTCGCGGGTACTACCGTAAGTTTGATCTCTGCCGAATCTGTTTACGTGAATTAGCCAACAAAGGGGAAATCCCCGGTATATTCAAAGCAAGCTGGTAAGCTGGTAGGAGAATATTTTTATGAGTATGACAGATCCCATTGCCGATTTTTTAACCCGGATACGAAATGCTATCCAGGCTGGACATCGCCGGGTTGATATACCGGCTTCAAACGTTAAAAAACGAATGGCGGAAATTCTGTACGAACAGAAGTTCATACGGAATTATATCATTATTGAAGATGGAAAACAGGGAATTATCCGTATTTTCCTGAAATTTGATGTGAATGGGGAATCAATTATTCACAACCTGCAGAGGGTCAGTACCCCCGGAAGGCGTCGTTATGTAGACGTTTCCAATCTTCCCAGGGTGAAGAATAACATGGGTATTGCCATGGTCAGTACCTCCAGCGGGATTATGACGGAGAGAGAAGCACGCCGTCAGAATGTAGGTGGAGAAGTTCTCTGTTATGTGTGGTAAGCTTAATCAATAAAGGAGTATGAAAGTGTCTCGTATAGGTAAATTACCTATTTCCATCCCCCAGGGGGTTGAAGTAAAGATCCAGGATAGTCTCGCCAGGGTAAAAGGCCCCAGGGGGGAATTGAAGACCCGGATAAGTCAGGAAATGGAGGTGAAACAGGAAAATGATCAGATTCTTGTTAACCGTCCGTCAGATTCCATCCGACACAGATCCCTGCACGGGCTCACCCGAACACTAATTTATAACATGGTAGAGGGAGTCACCACAGGCTTCAAGAAAAATCTGGAAATTGTAGGTGTCGGATTTAAGGCCGAGAAAAGAGAAAAGGGTGTGGTACTGTCGCTTGGATTTTCGCATACCATCTACCTGGTACCTCCGGAAGGAATAACCATCAATACCCCGAGTCCAACCAAAATTGAGGTAAGCGGGATTGATAAGGTACTGGTGGGAGAAGTTGCGGCTAAAATACGTTCTTACAGGCCCCCGGAACCATATAAAGGTAAAGGTGTTCGCTATGAAGGCGAAAGTGTACGCCGGAAGGCCGGTAAGACCGCAGGATAATTTTGTAAAAGTATGAGGAGATTTTAGGTAAAATGTCTGAGAGGAAGCGTCGTAAAAAAAGAATAGTCGGAAGCAGTGACAGGCCCCGCCTGGTCGTGTTCCGAAGCCTTAACAATTTTTATGGTCAGATCGTTGACGATTCGGCCCGGAAGACTCTTCTGGGAGCTTCCAGTTTAACGAAAGATATCAGGGATGAGGTGGCCAAGAGTAAGTCCAGGCAGGAAGCCAGCAAAATTGTCGGAAAATATATAGCTGAGAAGGCCAAAAAGAAGAAAATTAAAAGGGTGATATTCGATCGAAACGGTTATGCATATCATGGAAGGGTGAAAGCTTTCGCCGAAGGTGCCCGAGAAGGTGGACTGGAATTTTAATTGAAAACAATTGAGGTGAATCTGTGGTCGAAAGAGTAAATCCACATGAATTGGAATTAAAGGAAAAGGTAGTATATATCAATCGTGTAGCCAAGGTTGTCAAAGGTGGCCGCCGTTTCAGCTTTGGTGCCATTGTGGTAGTAGGGGACGGAAGCGGTCATGTAGGCGTCGGGCTGGGGAAAGCCAACGAGGTGGTAAATGCTATCAGCAAGGCAACCGAAAAGGCCAAAAAAGAGGTCGTGAGGATTAATCTGGCCGGAAATACTATTCCTTACACCATATTTGGCAAGTATGGAGCGGGCAAGGTTATCCTGAAACCGGCCAGTCCTGGAACCGGCGTTATTGCCGGCGGACCGGTACGCGCCATATGTGAAATGGTGGGTATTCGTGATATTTTAACCAAGGTTATCGGTTCTCAGAATCCCCACAATATCGTAAAGGCCACCATGTCTGCACTGGAATCCCTTGAAGATCCGGGAACCATTGCCCGCAAAAGAGGAGTATCCCTGGTCGAATTATTCAGAGGATAAATAAGAGAGAAGCGAAATGGCACAGAAGAAAGAAAAAAAATTAAAGATTACCCAGGTTCGCAGTACTATCAGCGAAAAGCCGAGCCATAAAAAGACTCTGAAAGCCCTGGGTTTACGAAAAATCGGGCACACCAGGGAATATACTGATACGCCTCAGATACGGGGTATGATTTCAAAGATAAGGCACATGGTTACCTGGGAAGAAGTATAATAACGAACGGAGTGATTTTCATGGACTTAGGAAGTCTGAAAAAAGTAAAAGGTGCTAATACAACCCGGAAAAGAGTGGGACGTGGTGAAGGTTCCGGTCTGGGTGTAACGGCAGGCAGAGGGAACAAGGGTCAGCACTCGCGGTCGGGTTCCAAGAGACGCGCCTGGTTTGAAGGTGGTCAGATGCCGCTACAGAGGCGTTTACCTAAATTCGGTTTTACCCAGCACGGCAGAAAAGTGTATCAGATTGTGAACCTCAAAGATCTGGAGAGGCTGGAAAAAACCGAAGAAATTACTCCAAAAGTTCTGGCTGAAGCCGGTCTGATAAAGCATGCGGATCGTCCTGTAAAGTTGCTGGGTGATGGTCAGATTGAGAAGAAAGTGACAATTCAGGTGCATGCCGTCAGTAAAACTGCAAAGGAAACAGTTGAAAAGCAAGGAGGATCGGTTACGCTATTATGATTGAGACTTTTCGGAATATATTCAAAATTCATGATCTGAGACAGCGTATACTTTTTACTGTAATGATCCTGGCTCTGGAGCGAGTTGGTACTCATATTGTAACCCCCGGAATCGATACCGAAGTTCTGGCAGAAGGAATGAAGAATCTGGCCGGTACCTTATTCGGGCTGTACGATCTCTTTGCCGGGGGCGCATTCAGCAAAGCAGCGGTGTTTGGACTGGGGATTATGCCTTACATCAGCGCTTCAATTATATTACAGCTTCTGGGAGCTGTTCTTCCCTATATTCAGCGTTTGCAGAAAGAGGGGGAAGAAGGACGCAAGAAAATTACTCAGTACACGCGGTATGGAACACTATTCATCTCGGCCATGCAGGCATTCGGTGTTGCCGTTTTTCTTGAGAGTATTGAGGTAAATGGGGTAAAAGCGGTTATCAATCCCGGGATGAGTTTTCGCCTGTTGACCATGATATCGATGTCCACCGGTACTATTCTAATCATGTGGTTGGGAGAGTTAATTGATGAACGCGGCATCGGTAATGGAATTTCTCTGATCATTTTTATCGGGATTATTGCCCGGTTCCCATCCGCTGTTATTGAGGAGTGGATACAGCTTTCCAGTGGGAATCGATCATTGATTGTTGAAATAGTTCTGGTTGCTCTGGCATTTGCTATTGTAGCCGGTGTTGTTGTTCTTACGCAAGCAACCCGCAAGATCCCGGTTCAATATGCCAAGCGTGTAGTTGGGCGGAAGGTATATGGTGGTGTAAATACCCACTTTCCGTTGAGGGTTAATACAGCTGGTGTTATGCCCATTATTTTTGCCCAGGCAATTATGTTCGTACCCAGTACGCTGTTTTCGTTTTTTCCGGAGAGTGAATTTATGGGTACGCTTCAGAGAGCATTTTCAATGGAATCCTGGTTTTACTGGCTAGTTTATGGTGTGATGATAATTTTCTTCACTTATTTCTATACCGCCATTGCCCTGAATCCGGTGGATGTTGCTGATAATCTGAAGAAACAGGGTGGTTTTATTCCCGGTGTTCGCCCCGGTAAGAAAACCGCTGAATATTTGGATTCGATTCTGACCAGGATTACTCTACCAGGTTCAATTGCACTGGCTTTTGTAGCGATAATACCATACATACTGGTGAGTACATTCAGAATTTCTTACAATTATGCCTCCTTTTTCGGCGGAACAGGTTTGCTGATTATTGTGGGTGTTGCACTGGATACAATTCAAAGATTTGAATCTCATTTGTATATGAGACACTATGATGGTTTCATGAAGGGTGGCAGGATACGCGGAAGAAGAATTTAAATGATTCCGATTAAGAACGAAGAGGAAATCGAACTGATGCGAATCAGTTCGGAAATAGTAGCAAAAGCATTAGAACATAGTTGGTCTTTTATAAAACCTGGTGTTTCAACTGGAAAACTGGATGAAGAAATTGAGAAATTTATTCTTGCCAGGAATGCCAGACCGTCATTTAAGGGCTTATATGGATTTCCGGCCAGTGCCTGCACATCCATTAACCATGAAGTTGTTCACGGAATTCCTTCTTCCAAACGAATCTTAAAGGAAGGGGATATTGTAAGTGTTGATATCGGTGTTGAAAAAAATGGGTATTATGGCGACGGAGCTTTCACTTTTCCGGTCGGAAAGATTGACGAAAGAACAAAGAGGCTGATGCAGGTGACCCTGGAATCGCTTTACCTGGGGATAGAAAATGCCCAGGAAAGCAAACGTCTGCAGGATATTTCGTACGCAATCCAGTCACACGCGGAAGGTTATGGTTATTCGGTTGTCCGTGAACTTGTAGGTCATGGAATCGGAAAGTCGCCTCATGAAGAGCCACAGGTTTTCAATTTCGGGAAACCCAACCGGGGCCCGGTTTTGAAGGAAGGGATGGTTTTAGCTATTGAGCCCATGATCAATATGGGTGAAAGATATGTAGAGACACTTGAAGACGGTTGGACGGTAATCACCAAAGACCATATGCCTTCGGCGCATTATGAACATACGGTGGTTGTCCGGAACGGAACACCTGAAATTTTGACCAGTCACAATTTAAAAGAAGAGGTTTTATAATTTGGCAAAGGAACAGCCGATTACGGTAGATGGTGTTATTAAGGAAACGCTGCCAAATGCAACATTTATTGTGGAACTTGAGAGCGGTCATGAAGTACTAGCTCATGTATCCGGAAAAATGCGCATGCATTTTATCAAAATTTTACCGGGTGATAAGGTAAAATTGGAATTATCGCCCTATGATCTCAAGCGAGGTCGGATAACATATCGATACAAATAAATAAGAAGAACCGGGGAAGAGATGAAAGTACAAACATCGGTTAAGAAACGCTGCGAACATTGTAAAATTATTCGAAGAAACGGTGTCGTGCGGGTCATTTGCAAGAAAAACCCGAAGCACAAACAGAGGCAGGGTTAAAAGAAATTTAAGGAGGTAATTTTGGCTCGTATTGTTGGTGTAGATTTACCCAAAATGAAGCCGGTTGGTGTTGCTTTAACGTATATTTTTGGAATCGGCCGCTCGTCCGGTTTAAAGATTTGCCGTGAAGCGAAGATTGATCCCAATATCCGGACCAAAGATCTTACAGATGAGCAGGTTCGCGATATCCGGAATATCATTCAGCAGAATTACAAAGTTGAGGGCTCACTCAAGACCGAAATTAACATGAATATCAAGCGATTGATTGATATTAACTGTTACCGGGGGATGCGCCATAAACTGGGTCTGCCGGTACGTGGTCAGCGGACACAGACCAATGCACGCACCCGAAAGGGACGGCGGCGGGCAATTGGTGGTCGAAGAAAATAAATAAGGAGTAACCGAATTGGCACAAAGAACACGTACGACGAAGAAGAAAAAAGTACAGGTGGATGCACAGGGTGTGGCTCATATTAAGGCCACTTTCAATAATACTATCATCACCTTAACGAGTGGTACGGGAAGCGTAATTTCCTGGGCATCAGCCGGAAAAGTGGGTTTCAAAGGCTCCCGTAAAAATACACCTTATGCCGCCCAGTCGGCAGCGGAAACCGCTGCCAGGGAAGCCCTGGATCTGGGATTGCGTCAGGTTGCGGTTGAGGTAAAAGGACCGGGAGCCGGTCGTGAAGCGGCCATACGTTCACTGCAGGCAGCCGGACTGGAAATTATCAGTATCAAGGATGTGTCTCCCATTCCTCATAATGGTTGCCGTCCACCCAAGAAACGTAGAGTATAAAACTGGAGAAATTAATAAATGGCACGTTATAATGGTCCAGTATGTAAACTATGCAGACGCGAAGGTGAAAAACTTTTTCTCAAGGGGACCCGGTGTCTGTCGGCCAAATGTTCATTTGAAAAAAGATCTTATTTTCCCGGCCAGCATGGAGTAGGTCAACGGTCTAAACTTTCCGAATATGGAATTCAGCTGCGGGAAAAACAGAAAGTAAAGCGAATTTATGGTGTCCTGGAATCCCAATTTCGGAATTATTATGAAAGAGCAACCCGTAAAAAAGGTGTGAGCGGTGAAAATCTTCTGAAACTGCTGGAAAGCCGGCTGGATAATGTTATTTACCGGCTGGGTTTTGCTGCCTCCCGGAATAATGCCAGACAGCTTATCCTGCATCGTCATTTCAGGGTAAACGGAAAAATTGTGAATGTTCCGTCTTTTCTTTTGCGTCCGAACGACGTGATTGAAGTAAATGAGAAAAGCCGTAAACTGGCAGCCATTCATGAATCGATGAAACGAATCAAGGACGATGTCATGGTGCCCTGGCTCAGCCTGGATAAGGCGAAAATGCAGGGTGTTTTCCTGGATACCCCGAACCGCCAGGATATTCCCGTGAATGTACAGGAAAACCTGATTATTGAGCTTTACTCTAAATAAAAGAAGTTATTGATAATTAAATTATCTGGGGATATATGAATTACGTAAACTTATTAATGCCAGAAAAAGTGGAACTGGATGAATCCAGCTATTCTGCTTATTTTGGACGATTTATTGTTCAACCTCTGGAGCGTGGTTTCGGCGTTACACTGGGAAATTTATTTCGAAGAATTCTGCTCTCCTCTCTGCAGGGAGCTGCTATTACAGCCATCCGGCTGGATGGTGTTCAGCACGAATTTTCGACCATACCCGGAGTAAAAGAAGATGTTGTGGAGATGATTCTGAATCTTAAAGAGGTGCGGATTAAACTCCTCAACAAACGTCCGGATAAAGTGACCCTGAATCTGAAAGGGCCGGGAGAATTTACTGCTCTGGATATCGGGAAAAATACCGCCGATTTTGAGATTTTGAATCCCGATCACTATATCGCCACTCTGAATGAAGATGCCGATTTCGAGATGGAAATCCGGGTAGGCAAAGGCCGGGGCTATGTATCTGCAGAAGAAAATAAACCTCTGGAATCCAGCATTGGTCTCATACCCATCGATTCCATTTTTTCTCCCATACGGAATGTCCGCTACGATGTGGAAAGCGTAAGAGTTGGCCAGCGAACTGATTATGAGAAACTGATACTTGAAATAGAGACAGATGGCAGCATCACGCCGGACGATGCCCTGACCTATGCCGGGAAGATTATTAAGGACCATATCCAGCTGTTCATTAATTTTGAAATTGAACCGGAAGAGGAAGAAACTCAGGAGATTGATGAGGAAATTCTGCGGGTAAAGAAACTGTTACGGATGAGCGTGGACGAGCTGGAACTTTCGGTGCGGTCTCACAACTGCCTGAAAAATGCCAACATCAAGACCATTTCGGATCTGGTAAGACTGGACGAATCCGAGTTACTGAAATTCCGTAATTTCGGACGCAAATCGTTGCAGGAAATCCAGGACATTCTGGAGAAAAAGGGTCTCTATTTCGGAATGGATGTGGATAAATATCTGAAGGGTGAAGATTAATCGGACAAAATTTTAGAGTTGATGATGTAGATTCATCAGGAAAAATTGAGGTAAACTATGCGACACCGAAATAAGATCAGAAAACTGGGAAGAACCAAGGCCCATCGGAAAGCTACTTTGAAGAATTTGGCCGGAGCTCTGATTGAACACCAGCAGATTAAAACAACTCTGGTAAAGGCCAAAGCAGCTCAGAGTACGATTGAAAAGCTGATAACCCATGGAAAGAAAGATACCGTAGCTGCTCGCCGACAGGCTTTTAAACTGCTGCAGAATCATCACCTGGTGCAGAAGCTTTTTAATGAAATTGCACCGACTTTCAAGGAGAGATCAGGCGGTTATTCCAGAATTGTCAAACTGGGACGGCGGGAAGGAGACGGGGCAGAACTGGCCATCCTTCAGCTGGTAGGATTTGAATCGCTTATTGTTGAGGAGAAAAAAACGTCTGAGAAGAAGAAAAAAGCAACCCCTGCTAAAAAGGAAGGAAAGAAAGCTGCCGAGAAAAAGCCGAAAGAGACAAAGGAAGCCGGAGAAGAAGCTCCCGTAGAGGCGAAAGCTGAAGACAAAGAAGAAAAAAAGGCTGAAGAAAAACCGGAGAAAAAAACCGAAAAGAAAGAAAAGAAAAAATCGACAAAGAAATCTTCAGCAAAGAAAGAGACTAAAGCCGATACTTCCAAAAAAGAAACGAATAAGAAATCGGAAAAATCAAAGTCTGAATCTGATAAGAAGGAAGAAAAATCCTGATTCAATAAAAATTATTCGATGCTCAAGGCGTCCCGTTTGGACGCCTTTTTTTATGTAAAAACCCTACAGTTATCTTCACTAAATTCTTCCTGAAGACTTGCTCCTGTCAATGAAATCAATTTTACCTTGAATATGAGCGGTGCTTTTATCTAAATTTTCCATTGCCGATAAGAAGAAATTTTATGTTGAAAAAAACCCTCACCATGATATTTTCGTTACTGCTGTTATCCGTATTACCGGTAACTGCAGGCATTCCGCCGGATGGAAATATCCGTGGATTATGGGTGGTGAGGCATACAATGACCCATCCACAGAAAATAGATTCCCTGCTGGAGATTGCCCGGGAATGCGGATTTACCGATCTGTTTGTTCAGATACGGGGTCGGGGAGATGCCTTTTACAGTAGCCGGTATGAGTCGAGAGCAGAAGAACTGGAAAATACCGATTTCGATCCTCTTCATTATATACTGAGTCACCAGAACAGAGATTCTATTCGAATACACGCCTGGCTTAATGTTTTTTATATTTGGAGTAAAGATACACTGCCCCGGGACACGAATCACATTGTTCACAGAAATACTAGCTGGCTTGCCGTTCCGACCAATATCCCTGATTTTGTGACGAATTATCCATTCTCCGTCAAAAACACCGGTGTGGAAGGTCTTTTTGTCTCTCCCCTGCAGCCGGATGCCCAAAAACATTTCCTGCAGGTGATGAGCGATATCATGGATAAATACGCTGTAGATGGGATACATCTTGATTATATCCGCTATCCCGACCGGAGTTTTGATATTAATCCCGATGTTGTGAAGGGATTTCAGAATCGCTATGTGCTTAATCCCAGGGAATTCCTGATGAATCCTGAGCTGTTTGCCCGGAAATTCAGTCTCACCGGGTATGAGGTGTTTTCCCATCACTGGAGAAGGTATCTGATGGATGGTCTCACAGATTTTGTCGCCGAGATTTCAGATTCGCTCAGAAAGCGGAAGCCAAATATCCTTTTATCGGCTGCAGTTAAGCCCGATATTGTCCTGGCGCGATGGAATTATTACCAGGCCTGGGATGAATGGATTGAAAAGGGTTTGATAGATTTCGCCGTTCCGATGAATTATACAGCAGATCCGAATATTTTTGGGAAACGGGTAAACAGTTACCTGCAAGAACTTCCCAAGGGCAGTTATCTGGTTGGAATTTCGCTTTATAATCAGAAAAAAGACCAGGCGATCCGTAAAATTGCGCGGATAAATGCTTTAAGAAGTTCCGGTTTCGTTCTGTTCTCCTTCGACCAGTTGAAATTCATGCCTTATCTGCAGAACTATCTTAAAAAACTGGACGATTGACAGCTGGATGATTCCGTAAGTAATTTAAATAAATGACAGATGAAACCGGTGCAGCGGCAGTAAGTTAAACCGGCTTTGCGTTTGATGCAGTGACTTTTAAATAAAAGAAATTGACTGAATAGTGAAAATAAATCAGGAGAGGGACCTATGAAAATAGATATTCATGCACCCCGAGGAACGGAATTACAAACCAGGGGATGGCACCAGGAAGCCGCCCTCCGCATGTTGATGAATAATCTGGATCCCGAAGTTGCTGAAAAGCCGGAAGAATTGATCGTGTATGGTGGCACAGGAAAGGCAGCCAGAAACTGGGAAGCCTATGATGCCATCATTGAATCCCTTCGGACGCTTGAAAATGATGAAACACTGCTTATACAATCCGGCAAACCGGTAGGGATTTTCAGAACATTCACATATTCTCCCAGAGTGCTGATTGCCAATTCCAATCTGGTCGGTCACTGGAATAACTGGGATCATTTCCGGGAACTGGAAAAAAAAGGTTTAATAATGTATGGCCAGATGACGGCCGGAAGCTGGATATATATTGGTACCCAGGGCATTCTGCAAGGGACCTACGAGACGTTTGCGGAGATTGCCCGTAAAAAATTCGGTGACGATCTGGCCGGAACGCTGACGCTTACTGCCGGACTGGGAGGTATGGGAGGTGCCCAACCACTGGCAGTTACCATGAATAACGGGACAGTTATCATCGTAGAGGTAGATGAGCAGCGGATACGCCGCCGCCTGGATACGAAATACCTGGATGTCATGGCTTCCAGCCTGGATGAAGCGCTGAAACTGGCACAGGAAGCCAGGGAAAACAGAAAGCCGCTTTCGGTGGGTCTTCCGGGAAATGCCGCCGATATCTTCCCGGAATTCGTTAAACGGGGTATCATTCCGGATATTGTAACGGACCAAACCTCTGCCCATGATGAATTGAACGGATATGTTCCATCAGGCATTTCTTATAAGGAAGCATTGGAACTTAGGACAAAAGATCCGGCAGACTATATGCGACGAGCCTATGTGAGCATGAAAAGACACTGTGAAGCCATGGTGGAGCTGCAAAAGCGGGGAGCGGAAGTTTTTGATTATGGAAATAATCTTCGCGGTCAGGCAGAGAAAGCCGGAATGAAAAACGCTTTTGCTTACCCCGGTTTCGTTCCTGCCTACATTCGCCCGTTGTTCTGCCGGGGTAAAGGACCTTTCCGCTGGGTAGCACTCTCTGGTGATCCGGAAGATATCTATCGTACTGATGAACTCATTAAGGAATTATTCCCGGAGGATAAAGCACTGATCCGCTGGATAGACATGGCCTCTCAACGGGTTCAATTTCAGGGCTTGCCCTCCAGAATCTGCTGGCTTGGTTATGGCGAACGTGCACGGGCCGGACTTGGTTTTAATGAGCTGGTAAGAAAAGGTGAAATAAAAGCACCTGTTGTTATCGGACGGGATCATCTGGATTGTGGTTCAGTGGCATCCCCCAACCGGGAAACAGAGAGTATGAAGGATGGCAGTGATGCTATTGCGGACTGGCCCCTGCTGAATGGTATGCTGAATGTCGCATCGGGTGCTTCCTGGGTGAGTATGCACAATGGAGGCGGTGTAGGGATCGGATTCTCGCAGCATTCCGGGGTGGTGATGGTAGCTGATGGTACAGAAGATACCGCCAGACGCATCGAGCGGGTCCTCACCAACGATCCGGGAACCGGGGTGATGAGACATGGTGATGCCGGCTATGAAGAAGCGGCTCGCTTTGCGGCAGAGCATGGCATCAAATGTCCGATGCTGAAATAGATACCGCATAAGTTATAAAAATTGATCAATAAGGATAGTGCGCTCTCTTTCGGCCGCACACCTGATAATGATATATCATCCCGATTCAACAAAGTGGTCAATTGATTTAGTTCGCTTCCAATGCATTTTCTTTAAAGTTATGTCTGCGCTTTAGATTCTGAACGGAAGTCATGATACCAGTCGAAGTGACGGGTAATATACATAACAATCGCCAGAACCAGAAAGAGCCCCAGGCTTCCGAATAGCAGCGCATAATCCTGCAACTGTATATTGATATACAGGAAACCATACAACAGGATCAGGATGGCCGAGATCATGACACTGAACCTGGTACTTTTGAAAATTGCACGGGTATAGAAAGAAATCAGGCCAATCATTGCCAGGCTGGATAAAAGGTAGGCGAAAACAAAAGGAAGATGCTCCGAGAGGGAGAGAAGAACCAGGTAAAAAATCACCAGAGCAGAACCGATCAGCAGATATTGAATGGGATGTAATACTTTTTTATTCAGGATCTCAATCAGAAAATATGACAAAAAAGTGAGCCCGATAAAAAGTATGGCATATTTTACCGTCCTGGTTGTTTTCTGATAATGATCCACCGGATTAATCAATTTTACACCGAAATTTGTTTTATCAAACTCAATGGGAGAGACCATGCTATAGTGTGGAAAATTCCGATTAAGATTAAGGATCTTCCATTCTGCGCTAAATTGATTTTCATCTATTTTTCTTA
>JAFGSO010000425.1 GCA_016934605.1 Calditrichota bacterium
GAAATTTGGATTGATAGTACTGGGCATAAGCATGGGAAGGAGCATATTCATTGGCGGGCAGAGTTTTACATTCCCTACGAATTGTTAAAACCGCTTGGAAACGTCCCGCCGGAATCTGGAACTCACTGGCGGGTAAATCTTTATCGTGGTGATTACGATCTGGGATATTTTGAAAGCTGGTCCTGGCAACCGGTGGAGAAAACTTTTCATGAATACAAGAAATTCGGTACCTTCATTTTTAAATAAAAGCCCAAAAAAGTTCAGGAGGCCAAATTTATGAATATAAGCATTCAAGTTTTATTACTGAGTATAATTATCGTATTTATGGGTATATGGATTTTAGGATGTAACAATCAGACTTCAAATATCCCGGACATTCCGGAGGGCCAGAATTGGACGCATTATGTTCGTATTGCCGGTCATGGATTGAATATCGATAATGTTGATGAGATCATTGAAAGGGCCACGGATACCTATGTTTTTGGAATTGAAACTGATAACAGTCTTACCGGCTACTACGAGAGCTTTCTAAATCCCGGGGAGAAACTTAAGGCGATGGAAGTAATGGCGGAAAAGACCCATGAAGTGGGAAACAGAGTGTTTATCTATACGGAGGGGCTTGAAACAATTACTGCCAATGCAGATCAGAAGGAGCATACTTTTTTTAAAGATCATCCCGATTGGGTTCAACGCAAAATTACCGGGGAACCGGCTGTATTTGGTGGCGGAAGTGCATTTTGGATTGATGAAGGTGATGAAGACGTGTGGATCTCTCCTTATGCGATGGAATGGCGGCAGATTTTCATGGAACGTGTCCGGCAGATTGCAGCCACCGGAATAGATGGCGTATTTGTCGATATTCCCTATTGGATGACCCATTTCAGAGGGTGGGAGGATTCCTGGGCCAGTTTCGATGAATACACGGTCTCCGCGTTTAAACAAGAGACCGGCTTGAATGCCAAAAAAGATATAAAGTTGGGAGATTTCAGCGATCCGAATTTCATTAAATGGGTTGATTTCCGTATCCGAACTCTGACGGAATTCATGAAGGAAGTAGCGGAAAACGGGCGTTCAGTAAATCCTGATTTCAAAACCATCGCAGAAATTTATCCCGGTATTGAAGAAGCTGCTGTGCGTGTCGGGGCGGATGTTTATGAAATGTATCAGGTAGTGGATGTGGTGGCGCATGAATACAGTGCCGGCGGGTATAAATCTGCCGATAGAAATCCTGCCGATTGGTTTGCTTTTATGACTGGTATGTATTCTTTCAGAGCATTCGCTGAGGGTAAGGCTTCCTGGATGCTGACTTATTCCTGGGAAGACCATGAAAATATTACACCCGAACAGGCTATGGAAAATCTGATGATGTCCCAGTTAATGGCTGGTACTAATTGCTGGGATGCTGCCAATCATGTCATGTCCGGTTCCAACGATTATGAGGTAAGAAAGCGCATCTATAAGTGGATCAACCAGCATGATGACACTTTTTACCGTCCGCGTAAACCGATTAAGCCAATCGGAGTTTATTTTTCTCAAAAAACCCGTAATTATTTTGTTGATGAATTTATTCCGGCCTATCGGGGCATGATGTATTTGCTGATGCAGTCCCATCTGGAATTCCAGATTGTCACTCCCAGAACCTTGGGAAATTTCAGGGGGGAAGTGCTTATCCTGCCTGATGTGAAATGCCTTGAGGAAGAAGAACTCGAATATCTGAAAAGTTATATTGAATCCGGCAATAGTTTGATCATTACCGGAGAAAGTGGTGCCTATGACCATCAGCGGCAACGGCGGCAAAAGAATCCGCTTCATGAAAAGTTGGGCATTGTAAATGAACAAAAGACAGTAAAATCTGTCTTAGGAAAAAAATTTATATACCACCCGGTTTGTCCTGGAAAAGAGTATTACAAATCAGTGAAAGAAGACTTTGATGAAAGGGCATTCACGGGCAAATATGAAGATGCACAGTTTAATCAACTCAGGATTGATTTTCTTCAGCAAATTACTGAAGATTTGCAATTTCAGCCTCAGGTTAAAGTGTCGGCTTCACCGTTTGTCTTAACCCAGATAGCAGCGGTAAACGGGAATCATTATGTATTTATTGCCAACTTTAAGGGATTAAAAGCAAAAGAAAATGCAGTACAGTTTCCTGAAAAAAATGTGAAGATTGTTTTCCCGCAAGAAGCGGGCAACATGGTGTATCTGCTGCCGTTTCTGGGTGAGCCTCAAGAAGTAGCCTTAAAAAGTGAGAACGGTTCCCTTACGGTTACAATTTCCCGAATTGACAAGGGGGCGGTTGTATGGGTTGAATAGTTGTCTCAGATTTTTATTGAAGAGTCGAAAAGGAGCATCGTGATTTCAGTCAATAAATATTGGAAACTTCTTGTGAGCATAATGTTACTTTCATGCCCTGCCACCATATTCAGCCAGAGTCATGCTTTGGCACGAGTCAAGATTGCAGAAACAGCAGGTATTAACCGCGAGGGAGAGTATGTTCAGGTGTCGCTGCAGACAGACGTGAAAACCTCTGATATCGTTGCAGTCAATGAAAGAACAGGCGAATCAATTTATTGTCAGACAGATACAGAATCCATATCAAATTTGGTCGAAAAAGATTTATTACATATTGTTTTTCCGGTTTCAGTTGAGGCTGGAGGGGAACGGAGTTACATCTTAGTTCCATCTTCCGATGGGACTCCGCCGGAAACAGACCTCTCAGTGAGTGGCGAGGGACTTGAGCTTATCATTGAGAATGAGTATTATCGGGCAGATCTCACCCGAAGCGCGCAAACCGAGGCAAAAAATCACGCTTCTGGTCAGTTGCGTGAGCTGATCAACAAAGTGGATTTTGAACAAGTCTTATATCGGACCGAAAATAGAATGCACTGGGCACCCAATTTCCAGAAAGCAAACCTTCGATACTATACAACTATTGCCGGATGGGATAATCCTGTTCTATACCGGCTAAAGAAAGGACCGTATCTGGTAAGAACTGAAAGGCAGGATAAAGCTCCGGCACATCCCGAAATTCTCCTGACGGCTAGCTATGATTTTTATGCC
>JAFGSO010000067.1 GCA_016934605.1 Calditrichota bacterium
TTTGGATATCATTGGGAACACCATGAATTTCCCCACATCGCGTGGTGGAAATTGCCGGCAATTCGCAGAACTGTGCTCCAGAAAAAAAGCACTTCATGAGAAGTATTTTATAATTTAAATTTTTCTACCCGGTTAATTCACAACGTTAATTCGACTTTGCCATGCCCCAATCTTTCTCCATATGTCTAAATATCCACTTGCCAAAGACACCGGACGCAGAAACGAATCTAACAGAATGAATAAAAAATGAAGCAGATATAAAAGATCGTGAGTAATGCGGATCAGATTTGAGGTAGCACATTTCAACTCAATCTCAACTGATAAATTCTTTTATCTGATGAACCGGCATCACTTTGTGCTTTAATATTATGGGATTTGTGAATTATTCAAACTAAATAATTCATCGTACGCAGCTAAGGGAATAATCTTATAAAAAAGCCATATTTGAAGTAATAGATGTAAAAAGTACATTCCGTATAATCAGCACCGCCCGGAAAAGGTGTGAATTTCCATTGATTATCAATCACAAAGAAGTAAATATTGAAATAGAAATTGATCTCATAATGCCTATATTATTAAATGGGAATCGAAAAAGTAAAATTCTTCTCAGATTTCTGATTGTGGAAAAGTCTGATTCGTGGATCGGGTGTTCAAAAAAAATTTGAGATAACGATAGCCGGCTATATAAATTATATTTTTCTCTTTACAGAGTAAGTGATTTCTGGCTAAGGTTAACCGCTGATGATACCGGAAAGTCGAAAACATGCAGAGAAAATATCTGTGAAAAACCGTGCGCAAGAAGCTCAAAAAGTAACCTGGGTTGGTTTCTTTGGAAATCTACTACTTATGGCAGGAAAGCTTTTTGCAGGCATCGTGGGTAACAGCGCTGCCATGGTCGCCGATGGAGTTCATTCCATATCCGATTTTGCCACTGACCTTATTGTACTTGCCTTTGTACGGGTGTCCGATAAAGAAAGTGATGTTGACCACCGGTACGGTCATGGAAAATTTGAGACATTTGCGACAATGTTGATCAGTTTTTCGCTGTTGTTTGTTGCCATAGGAATCTGCTGGAGCGGAATACAGAATATAATTGAATCATTTGAAGGTAAACTTTTGAGTCAACCCTCTTTTATCGCCCTGATTGCAGCTGTCCTCTCCATTATCTGCAAGGAAGGATTATATCGATACACGGTTAAGGTGGGTCAATCAATTAATAATCAGGCGGTCATTGCAAATGCCTGGCATCACCGCTCTGATGCATTGTCAAGCTTTGCCACCATGCTGGGTATTGGTGGTGCCATATTTATCGGTGGTAAGTGGCGAATGCTGGATCCGCTTGCCGGTGTTATTGTCGGTTTCTTTATCATAAGAGTAGCTATCAGACTGGGAGTGCCGAGTGTGAACGAATTGTTGGAATCTGCCTTGCCTGAAAAAATTGAAAAAGAGATTATCGATATTGTTGAACAAACCCCGGGTGTGATAACTTCACATAAATTAAAAACACGAAGGATTGGAAATACCTATGCAATAGACATTCATATACAGCTCGCTCATGAGATTTCTTTCGTAAAGTCACATGAAATTGCATCTGAAATAGAAAGGCGATTACGGAATCAGTATGGGGCAGCTACCCAAATAAACATTCATGCTGAACCAATAGAAGAATGATAGTACGAAACCGATTTGTCAATCCTGAAAAAGGACCGGATAGCAAAAAATGTGGTTTTCAAAGTCAATAGAAACAACCCTCAAAGAACTGGATGTAGATCCGGCAATCGGACTTTCCGAAGAAGAAGCTTCTACCAGACTTGCAAAATACGGGCCGAATAAGCTTCAGGCAAAAAAGAAAAAGACGGTCCTGCAATTATTTATTGAACAGCTCAATGATACTCTTATCTATGTATTATTCAGCGCCGTTATAATAACGCTCTTCATGGGAGAATATATTGATGCTGTGATAATTATAGCTGTAATTGTTATCAATGCCGTTTTAGGAGTAGTACAGGAAGTAAAGGCGGGCAAGGCAATTGAAGCCCTTCAGAAAATGTCATCCCCAAAAGCACTTGTAAGACGGAATGGAGAAATAAAAGAAATTGAATCTGAAAAAGTGGTGCCTGGCGATATAATCATACTCGATGCAGGAAGATTTATTACGGCCGATCTCCGGTTAGTTGAATCAGCAAATCTCCAGATAGAGGAATCAGCACTCACAGGGGAATCGGTCCCTACCAGTAAAAATGCGAAAATTATTCTGGAGAATCCCCAAACACCATTAGGTGACCGTACAAACTCGGCTTTTATGTCAACACTGGTAACCTATGGCAGAGGGATTGGGGTTGCCACAGAAACGGGTATGAAAACTGAAGTGGGAAAAATTGCAGATGTAATTGATAGCGAAGAACCCCCGACGCCTCTCGAGATCAGACTCGATGAGCTCGGAAAAACACTTGGTAAACTGGCCATCGGTATCTGTGTTCTGATTTTTGTAATCTCCTTTTTTCAGGACAGAAATCTTGCTGAGATGTTTTTAATCGCCGTTTCCCTGGCTGTTGCATCGATTCCTGAAGGACTTGTCGCAATCGTTGCCGTAGTTCTGTCGATAGGTGTCACCAGCATGTCGAAAAGAAATGCGATAATTAAAAGATTGCCGGCTGTTGAGACGCTGGGATCGGTCAACATTGTCTGTACTGACAAAACCGGCACTTTGACTCAAAATAAAATGACAGTTATAAAATATTTTACTCTGAATGATGGTGAAGTAACACTTGATATGAAAAATGAAATCGATGCAAGCGAAGATGCAAAATTGCTGGCAAAAGCCATGATTCTATGTTCAGATGCAACTTATGAAAACGGGAAGGGAACAGGTGATCCCACCGAAATAGCACTGCTGATTTTTGGAGAAGATCTTGGTATCGAACGCAAAAACCTGGAGAAGAGGAACCAACGTGTGGGAGAATTGGCTTTTGAATCTGATCGGAAACTGATGTCTACACTCTCAGAAGAGGACGGCAAATTAACCGTCTATACGAAAGGTGCCATCGATAATCTGATAAAAATATGTACCCATGTCTTGGAAAAGGGCGACGTAATTCCAATTACAGATGCACATATTAAACAATTCTCTGCCGCCACAGAACGAATGTCAGGTGAGGCATTGCGCACACTGGCCGGAGCATATAAACCTGTAGATTCTATTATTGATCCTTCTGAGATGGAAAAGAACCTTATTCTTTTGGGATTTGTGGGGATGATTGATCCGCCGAGAGAGGAAGCAAAGCTTTCCATCCAAAAAGCAAAAACCGCAGGTATTACAACCATCATGATCACAGGAGATCATAAGAATACTGCATTTGCAATTGCCCATGATCTTGATATTGCTGAAAATGAAAATCAGGCAATCACCGGAATAGATATAGATAACTACACAGATGAAGAATTTACAAA
>JAFGSO010000426.1 GCA_016934605.1 Calditrichota bacterium
CTGTCTGCCAGTGTTACGGCCTCCCGCAGTATCTGCATGCTTTTTTCGATAGCTCCGCCATGATATTCATTAATGGCCAGAATTCCCGAAGCCAGGGATGCATTGAGAGCCGCTCCGGTGGAAGCTACTGTTACCGCTGCCTGACAGGAGGGCGGGGTTACTCCATGATCTACGCTGGAAACCAGGATGGCGTCAATCATCTTGCCGGTGTTTTCGTTTGGTAATTCTCCTTTGATCAGAAGATAAATCATTCCCGGGTAACTGAGTTTGCCCATGAGATCATTAACCCTGTATCCCCGGACAACTATTTTATTCGGTTCAATTTTAGTAACCGCGGTTTTCCAGCTTTCGCCACTCATGTTGTGCTCCTTTTGTCGATTTTATCTTTCTAACCTGCTTAATTCATCCCGGCAGACCGGGACCACCAGGGCTCGAAGACCCCAAGAATAAAGCAGGACAAAAATAAATCGGTAAATGAAATATTTACAATCATAAATCCTTTTAACTCATTTATTTTTATATTTTTGTGCCTTCGTGTCAGCCCACCGGCGTGATCTTGGTGGTTATGAATTTTCCAGGATAATGGTTTTCATTTAAAATACACTTAATTTTTTGCAGACAAATTTCTCAGCACATCCAGTGTGGCTGACGGAATTTCCTGAAATTCTTCCACCACATGAGCACCGGCTTCACGCAATTGAGATACCTTACCCTCGTATGTTCCGCGGTTTCCTTCAATAATGGCACCGGCATGTGAAAATCGTGTGCCCTTCTGAGCAGCACGTCCTCCGATGTAAGCCACAACCGGTTTAGTCACCGTGCCATTGGCGATCAGTTCAGCTACCATTTCTTCCTGGGATGTACCAATTTCGCCAAAAATGACAATAACATCTGTCTCCGGATCTTCCTGGAATTTTTTGACCACCGCGGGATGGGGAAGTCCCACCAGAGCATCTCCACCCACATGAATAATGGTACTTAAACCGATACCTGATTTGCTCAGATAATATGCCAGGGAAGAAGTCATGCCGCCGGAACGGGACGTCACGCCCACGTTTCCCGGTTTAAACCACTCCTGGGCAGATTTGGCGCGACCGCCCATCATGCCCAGAACGGCCTTCCCCGGACTTAATAATCCCAGGGTATTGGGTCCGACAAACTCAGCACCTTTCTCACGGGCATCATAATGAATTTCCAAAACATCATAAATGGGTACACGGTCTGGCACCAGGACGGCCAGGGTTATGCCGGCATCAAATGCTTCCAGGGCAGCATCTTTCACCAGAGGAGCCGGAACAAAAATTACCGATACGTCTATTTTCCCAAGGTTGTCAACCGCTTCCCGTACGGTATCGAAAACCGACAGACCGTGTACTTCCTGGCCACCGCGACCCGGAGTGACACCTCCCAGTACGGTGGTGCCATAATCCAACATCAGTTTTGTTCGCGTCATCCCTTCACGGCCGGTGATACCCTGAACAATTACTTTTTTATTTCGATCGATTAGAATGGACATTCGCTGTTCCTCCTCGTTTATGCAATACCGACCTTCCGGCGATATTCTTCCAGTCCTTTAATCGGCAAATCAATATGTCCGCCTTTATTTCCGTGGAAATAACATTCGACCTCACAGGCAAGGCATTCGGTGCACTTTCCCTTTTTAGCTTCCTCCCGGGTAATGTTAAGCACAGGCCCTTCATTTTCAAGCCTAAGGATTTGTGGTACGCATTTTGAAACACAAATTTTACTCTCACATTCCAGACAACGGTCGTAATCGTAGGTGACGGTTCCGGTGAGGGTTTCAAAACTGTAGATATTCCCGGAAAGGGACGGGCTTTCTGGTTTGGCAGAATCTTTTCTGCTGCCCTTTTTCACCAGAGCATCAAACCGTTCTGCGCAATATTCAACTGAATTGTCCTTCTTATATCCTTCCACAGGTGCCGGGAGATCCCTGGTGTATTCGGTAAGAATCCGGACCGCCAGATCTTCGGAATTTCCGCCAAGCCGGATCACTGCCGGAATATTAATCCACTCCTCACGGAAAGCTTTCACAAGCCCGCGGGCGGAATGAAACTGTTCCTGTGAAGCCACCCCTGAACCGGATCCGAAATAACCCCGAATGTTTTTCTGAGAAAGAATTATTTTTGCCGCACGGTATACTTTGGAAGCGGGTGGATTTCCGGAGGTATCACAAAAATTCGCAATCTTGTATCCTTTCCGCTGCACCGCATCCATACTCATCATCGATCCTCCCCCTCCGGCTCCGTGGAATCCTACGTAATTATCGTTTTGGTCGAATCCCTGGGCCATCTGAATAAAATAGAACGTCCCACGGTAATCATTCTTCTCCACCTGAAAGGCGATTCTGTCGAGCTCGCTGGGCGGACGGTTCAGTTCCCGGGCAATCTCTATGTTTAACTCCGGATGACGGTAAACGGCATAATCATCTATAGTAATCCGGCAGTCCGCCGCCAGAAATTGGCCGTCCCGGGTGAACACAATCGGATTTATTTCTGCTGAGCGGGCGTCATTAGCCCTGGCCATTTCCCATAATTTTACCAGTATATCTGCAAGTTTCGCCTGTTCCTTGCCCGAAATACCAATTTGTGCGAGCATATTTCTGGCCTGGAAGTCCTTAAGCCCTTTTATGACATCAATAGTGGCAAAAGAAACTTTATCGGGGTGTTTTTTTACGATTTCTTCAACACCGGTGCCGCCCATTCCGCTGAAAATCATCACCGGTGCTGCCTCTACATCACTGATAATGAGACTGGCAAAATATTCGGTTGTAATTTCAATCTTTTTTTCAACCAGAATTTGATTGATGGTAAAATTGTTCACTTCCTTCCCAAAAAGACCAGCAGCTTTTTGTGCGGCTTCATCCGGATCGGAAGCAAATTGAATCAATCCTTTCCCGAAACGACCAGTTGTCCATACCTGCGCTTTCAGAACAACCTCGCCTTCCAGTTCTTCAGTGACGGTTCGCACTTCGTCGGTATTTTCGGCTACCCGTCCCTTCGGTACCGGAATTCCGGCTGATTTTAAAAGTTCTTTCCCCTGATATTCATGTAATCGTGCCATAAAAGCCTCTAAAGATCATTTATTCTGTTTATTAAAAGAAATTTATGTTTACAGATTTAAAAAATCCGTGTAATTTTTCGGTTTTTTCCCTTCTAACCTGCTTAATTCATCCCGGCAGACCGGGACCACCAAGGCTCGAAGACACTAAGAGTAAAGCAGGACAAAAATAAATCGAAAAATGAAATATTTAAAATCACAAATCCTTTTTAACTCATTTATTTTAATATCGTTGTGCCTTCGTGTCAGCCCACCGGCGTGATCTTGGTGGTTATGAATTTTCCAGCCTAAAGGACTAAATGAATTATCAAGTTAAAAATTTTACAATATCAGAGGCAATAGAAATTTCATTTGTTCAGATACTTTTCAGGGAATAAATTTTCTATCATTCAGGTTACCGATGCGAGAATAAATTACAGATGGACCGAAACCCTCATGAAATTTTTGTTTGATAACAGGGACAGTACTGATCCTGCGCTAAACCTTGCCCTGGAAGAATATGCTGTAAGAAATATTGATATCAGTCATGATTATGTTCTACTGTATGTAAATTCTCCGGCTGTAGTTGTCGGAAGGCATCAGAATATCTATGAAGAAACAGATATACTTTCCGCCCGTAGATATGCTGTTCAACTGATGAGACGAATTTCCGGAGGCGGCACTGTTTATCATGATCCTGGTAATATCAATTTCAGTTTTGTCACCCGGCACGAAAAATTCAAATTCAATAATTACAGGTATTTTAACGAACCGGTTATATCGGCACTTAAGGCAATAGGAATAAATGCCGAACTGAATGGAAGAAATAATATTGTTGTCGGAGACTATAAGATCTCAGGAAATGCTCAGTTTACCAGCAAAGACAGAATGGTCAGCCATGGCACACTGCTTTTCGATGCCAATCTTGACCGCCTCAATACCATCCTGAAACCCGGATCTAAAGAAATTGAATCGAGAGCCGTTAAATCAGTGCCTAGCAATGTCATTAATATCCGTGATATCCTGAAAGGGCAATGGAATATCGCTGAATTCAAAAAATATTTATTGAAGCATATTTTTGATTCCGAGAAAAATATCCCCGTCCATAAATTTGCCGATGAACAGTGGGAAGAAATTTACCGTCTGGCCGAAAACAAATATCGTCAGTGGGACTGGATATTCGGTGAATCTCCCGCGTTTTTTTTCAGGAATGAAATTAGTGAAGGTGATATAACTCTTACTATTGAGCTTGAAGTGAAAAAGGGTCGGATTACCCAGGTAAAGCTGAATGGTTCTCTGATGAACTCAATATACCAGAAGAAATTATCAGACCGGCTTCTGCAATGCCGCTTCGATCCGGAAGAAATAAGAACAAAACTTGGTGAGATGTCCACGGATCCGCTACCTTTAGATGCCTGGCGAAAGTTGCTTTTCGCATAATTCCGAACTTCTAATATTTTTCTGATACGTTAACATTGAAATATCTGAAATATATGCACTGGTAAAGATTCCATGACCCAATATTCAGGTCACTCAGTTGTTAACTGTTCAATCCGGGACCGATGGTAACATACTCCAGAGAAACAGATCTCAGAAAATCCCGCATGTGAACAACTGCTCCGGACAGTTTTCGACCATCCTGCCACCATCCCGTACATACTCCGTCTCTTTCCAATTCCCGTAGGCGATCTATTGTGCGGTAATCCAGTTCAACGGGATAATCTTCCGACATATCGGTACCACTGAGCGGTATGAAATAATGCAGATGGATCCGGGCACCATAATTTTTAACTAATTTTTGAATCACTCTCAGAGTCAATTTACGGTCATCGGATGTTTCTCCGGGAAAACCCAAAATAATATCTGCATGTGGTTGAAGTTTGCTGCGGGATGCAATTCGACAGGCGTTTTCGACATTCTTTACAGTATGTCCCCGGCGAATGGACTTAAGCAGACGGTCACTACCGCTCTGCATGCCTACCGTCAGTTTTCTGTTTGTACAATGACGACTGATCAGATCTACCATTTCTTCTGAGAAAGTATCGGGTCTGGTTTCTGATGGAAAAATACCGAACTCCAGGTGGCTGGTCCCTTCTGCCCGGCAAAATTTCAACAATTCCTCAATTGCCCCGGGTTCCGGATGTCTGGCATCTGCGGCCCCATACTCAAATGCCGACGGACAGATAAAATTAATTCTGCGATTATGACCGCGCTGCTTCAGCGTATTATAAATTTTGCGAACTGAATTCAGGGAACGGTGAAGTGTTTTCCGGCAGGAGGTCTGGCAAAATCGGCAATTCCAGTAACAGCCTCTGCTGATTTCCAGAGGCGGAGATATGGGAAAAATTTTTGAAATGGGGAAGCTTCGATCCAGATCTGTAAATTCGGACGCCTGATAAACCGCAGGAATATGCGGCAGCCGGTTCTCCAGATAATCCTGCAGAAATTGCACCAATCCCGACTCAGCGGCGCCCGAGTATGCGTAATCGAATCCGGCCTTCAAACTGGAAAGTGGATCGCCCGTTGTATGGGGGCCACCGGCTACCAGCTTTAAATTTCGATTTTCATTTCTTTTAATAGAGGATATTTCACGATATATCTGTGGTAAGTGCGGAGTCATGAAAGAGTAAAATATGAGCCCGGATTTATGCTCTAAAACAAATTTTCTCAATCCGTCCGTATCAGTAATTAATTCTATCCCGAAAATTGAATCGAGGTTAAATTTTTCAATTTCATGCAGAATCACCGGTATCGTTAGTCGGTTAAATTCAAAAATTCTGATAGCCAATGCGATTTTTCTGTTATTCTTGATCATATAATTTTATTCCGTTTCTGTCTACACCCAAAACTTATTCAGAAGAATCTTTCATTTCCCGGATTTACATTGTACCGGGACGGTCAAAAAGAGCCAAAATTATTCCGGCCAGAATAAAAATTGCGCCTATATAAAACATGCCGTACGGTTGCTCACCAAAAAACCAGAATGCCAGTACAGAGGCAATAATCGGTTCACCAAGAATACTGAAATTGACTTTGTATACCGGTAATTTTCGTGCTGCCCAGTTTATAAGACTATGTCCAATGCCTGTTGGAATAATAGCCAGCAACAACATGATCCCATGGATTTCCGGCGGGTAATGGTAAAATGAATGGCCGAAGAGGATTACCAGAATAAACAACATGAAAGTAGCAGCGGCATACACTGCAATAAGATAGGGAATCAGCTGGACCTGCTCCCGCTGATGACGGGCAATAAGCACATAGAGAGTCACAAACAGAGCACTGGCCAGAGCCAGCATATCCCCGACAAATTTCCCGTCGAAACTCAGAACATCCTGGCCGGCGATAATTACGATTCCGAAAAAAGTTAAAATAGCAGCCACCACTGCAATCCAGCTCCCCTTCTCTTTCAGAACAAGCGGCGACAGAAGCAGGGCAAATACGGGATGAGTAGATTCAAGAATCAGCGAGTGGGAAATCTTGGTCAATTGGATAGAGGCAATCCATGTGGCAAAGTGCAGAGCCAGTAATATTCCGGCCAGAATAATTAAGCCGCGACTTTGACGCTTCAGCCGGCGGAATCGTAGAAGTCCGGGAGATGCAATTACCTGATAGATCAATAAAAGCAGAGTGCTCCAGAACATTCTATAAAAGGCGATAACCAGTGCTGGTGTGTCACCACACCATCGTATAAAAATAGATGCCCATGAAACGGCAATAACTGCCAATATGAGTCCTGCGTAAGCCGGCATTATAGGGTCACCACTTGACTGTTGGCTGTATTATCATTATAATTGAAAAAATATAGTTAATCATTGAAATGAATCCAATGGGGTATTATTCCAATAAAATAAAGATCTCACATTAAAATGAAGAGAGGAAAATATGGATTTTAATGAACTTGCGCTTGAATTTGTAAAAATTTATTATTCCTGTCATCCTCAAGGATTGCCCGAAGACAAGGAAAAAGCTTTTCAGGAAATAAACAGTCTCCATGGCAAATATAAGTCCCAGCTTATCGATAAAGCTACCCGGAAAAGTGAAGATTTTTTCAGCGATAAGTTGTAATCAGCAGAAAATTAAACATCCTGAAAAGAACAAATAAATATTAGCCTGGTTAATTCACAAACATTCACATCATTATACCATACATTGATCTTTGTCTCTGTGTTCTCTGTGTGCTCTGAGGCTATTA
>JAFGSO010000068.1 GCA_016934605.1 Calditrichota bacterium
CAGCAGGCTCAGCTCCGCCAGAACAGCCAGGTATCTGGTCTGAAAGTCGGAGACGGAAGTAATCTGCGAGGGATCTCCGCCGTTGGTTGCTGCTCCCAGCACATCATTGTTTCCCCCCCAGAAAAGTATCAGGGTCGGATTCAGCAGCCGTGCCTGTTCCAGAACGGTGGTATTACCGAAATTGGGATTGCGGAGGATAAGGTCCCATATACCAGGATTAGGTGATAATTTAAATCTCAGCATATCATCCAGGTTCGCGCCCGGCAGTCCCAGATTGTCGTAAGGCCGGGGAAGATTAATATTTTTCGCCAGTGCCAGCGGATTGGTATAAGTACCGCGTGGGACTATCTGACCTCCCACAAAATCCAGGACACCGACGCCGGGTGTATTACTCAATCCCGGATCAGCAATCAGCGGTTGCTCAAACTGATCCGCCCGTCCCATCTGCTGAGCAATCAGGTAAGGAAAACTGTTCAGCTGAAAATCCTCTACCAGACCGGCAGACTGCACACCGGCGGTGAGGCTGTTTCCGATAGCTACCATTTTGGTTAAAACGAGCTGAGCCGGAAGGATATTTCCCACGGTTGGCTGGGTGGGATCCTCCAGGCTGCAGGCTGTAAACAGGGTTATTCCTGCCAGAAGCAGGTATAAAATGATCTTTTTCATATTTTTCTCCTGCGAGTTAATTGTCAGACCATGTCAATTAAAGGCTGTATCCCAGACCGAGGAAAAATAAATGGGCATGGGAGGTATAAGTACCGTTAAATCCGTAATCATTTTTCCCTACGCCATCTTCCACGGTAGAACGTTCGCCGATATTGACCCACATATATCCGCCGTCAATTCTAAATTTTCCCTGCTTATATCCAACGCCGAAGGTAAAATCGTTGCGGGTATCATCGGGAAGCAAAGGGCTGACGGATTCGACAGGCTGTGGGGTTCGGTCGTAAATATAACCCGCCCGCAGCGAAAATTGCTCGGTCAGTTCATAATGCGCTCCGACACGAACCTGATATTCATCAACATAATTTTCGGGAATAGTTTGATTCAGAGCCGGATTCTCGAATTCAATGGTCAGTTCATCAAAAACGCTCCATCCGTACCAGGAATAATCGGCTTCCACTCCGAGTTTGTCGGTAATCATGTAATAGACGCCGATAACGTAATAATTGGGAATTCCCAGTTCAGCTCCGATGGTTTGATCAGTAATACCGGCACTGGCGAAGAGTGGCTGGAATCTTGGATCGATATTAAATTTCACCGATCCTTCATCTGTTTTTACCGTGATACTGTGACGGTACATGGCACCCAGACCCAGTTTGCCAAGGCGGTACATTACTCCGGCAGTAAAACCAACAGCCGGGTCACCACTTCCCTCCAGTTCGGCTTCCACCAGGTCTGAAGAACCGGTTCCGGGGACATTGGGTGTTTCAAACGCCAGCGCATCCCGCTTCAGAGTCAGTTTTGACAATACAACGTCCAGACCGGCAGCAAAACCAAGGTTCGGCGTCGCCTGAAAGGAAACAACCGGAGTAATATAATAGGTCTGCAGATTCACATCTTTGGAAATCACTGTTCCCGGAAAATCATCTTCCCAGGCCAGGCCCAGACCAAACGGCGTGGTAACACTGAGACCGGCGGCAAACTTCTGATGAAAACGATGAGTGACATACAGCCCGATGGGAGGGAAAATCTGTTTCTTGGCATCATGAACGGTATTGTCATAAATAGGTTCAGCTCCCACAAACTTTGCCGAAGGCGAAATAAGGGTTAGATTTCCGTAAAACTGCGTCCCCTCAAGGAAAGCCAATCCCGCCGGATTGTAAAACAATGTAGATGCATCGTAAGCCTGGGCGGTCACGGCATTTCCCATGGCAGCTGCCCGACCTCCGAATTCTCCCAGACTGAATCCTGCCGCCAGGGCCATGGTTGCCGGCAACAGAAACAGCACCCCTAACGTGATCCATTTACGCATAGTACCTCCTGCAGGTTAAACGATTGAATTGTATTAAGTTAAATCAAGCGAAATAAATTACTTAAGTTGAATCGAAAAGAAATTTTGTGATTTTAAGAAAAAACAGTGATAAAATCAATATAAAAATATATGGAATGCGTTTTTTTGAAAAGAAAAATGAATCTTGCGATAATTGGTACAAAGACATAAATTTTTTTAAATATGCGACCGAAGGAGAAATCTATGATACCAAAAACTTTTTTTGTTCTGATATTGGCTTTTATCTGGGTGTATGCTCAAGACGAATTCAAACCCGCTTCAGCCTGCGGAGAATGCCATCAGGAGATACATCTGGAGTGGATTACCTCCCTCCACAGCATGTCCACTGTGCAGAAAGATCCGCTCTTCCGCGGTATGTATAATCTGGCTGTAGAGGATACCGATGGTAAGCTGAAGGAGAAATGTATCGTCTGCCATTCTCCAATGGCAACGGTATTTCAGAATATCGATACCGGCACCAGATTCAATAAAGATGGGGTTACCTGTCAATTCTGTCACAGTGTTGATTCCATATCAGGTTTCCGTTCCGCGAAAGATTTTGTGATCGACCTGAAGACCGTTTACAGTGACTCACCTGACGCCGAAACTGCCCCTCATCCCGTGGCTCACCGGGATTTTTACACCACAAGTGATTTCTGCCTGCCCTGCCACGCTGAAATGGAAAATACCCGGGGCCTGGATGTCTGCTCCACAGGTGAGGAATGGAAAACTTATTTTGAAACCCATCAGGAAACCTGTCAGGATTGCCATATGCCTGAAATCGGAGGTGTTCCTTCCCACATGTTCCCGGGATCTCACCGGAGCGGTATTCTGGAAAATGCCGTAAATATGGAACTGGCTTTCGACACCACCACCAGTGAACTTAAAATTACACTGACAAATGCCGGTGCCGGTCATGCCATTCCCACCGGCACCCCGCTTCGCATGGTATTTCTAAAGGTGGCGGTGATAGACAGCGCCGGGAAAACGTTGTGGCAAAACTGGAGTGAAAATCCGATCATGGAAGATAAGGAGGGTTTGTTTATGAAAATTCTGGGAGATTCGGCCGGAAATGGTCCGGTTCCTCCCTGGAAAGCCACACAGATTCTGTTCGAGAAACGTCTGATGCCTGATGAACCGGTAACCGTTGAGTATCCTGTCGATCACCCGAATGCTTACGGTGTCGATGTAAAACTGATGTTCAGATATGCCCCACCACCGATTTTGAAACGTCTGGACATTACAAATCCACATTACACTCAGGCTCGAGTCATTGTTCAAAAAGGCATGAATCTTTAAATTGCATTTTATTTTCTTGCAAATAATACGGATTTATTTTATATTTTTTTCTATATCCCTGACACCGTCATAATTACATCTGCAGGGATCAGTCTATTTAAACCCGGGGAGGGAGAAATGAATAGTGCCAATCACTGTGTTTATGTCCATCTGATTTTTGCCTCAAAAACGTTACTTCAATTCGAAGACGCTTCGGAGTGGGAAGCACTGCATACTTCTCTGTTCGATTTTCTGAACAGGAAGGGCCTGGAACCATATTCCGTTCACATTCTGCCGGACCATCTGCATCTTCTTATTCGATTGAATGAGAACACGATTATCAACGAGCTGGTGCGGGAAGTGAAGAAAAATCTATCAATCACTATCAACCGGACCGGTAAACTTGATTCCAAATTCAGCTGGCAGAGCGGATTCGGAGCCTTTTCCGTCAGTCATTCCCAGATAGGAAGAGTAAGAGAATTTATCCGGAACCAGGAAAATTTTCACGAATCAACCTCCTTTCTGGATGAATTCCGGCAAATTCTCAGAAATAACAACATTGAATTTGAGGAAAAAGATCTGTTCAGAGAGATTAAGTAACAATGGAAAATGTGGTATTAAAAATATTGAGTCTGGAAATAATATCAGGTATTTGATGCATGGTTTATAATCCGGAAAAACACCACAGGAGATCAATCCGGTTGAAAGGGTATGATTATGGCCGTGCGGGCGGATATTTTGTGACCATTTGTAACAATGGACGTGAAATATTATTTGGTAATGTCATAAAGGGTGTAATGATATTGAATGAATACGGAAAGATGGTTGAATATACCTGGAATGATTTACCCAATCATAATCCACATATTCAATTGGATGAATTTATTATTATGCCCAATCATGTGCATGGAATCATTTTTATGAATTATAAAAACGCGAACATAACATGGGTGGGTTCGGGGGGCATGGGTTCGGGTGTAGGGGCAGGTTCGGAACCTGCCCCTACACCCGAACCTGCCCCTACACCCGAACCTGCCCCTACACCCACCCCGGAACCGGCATCCATGGTCAACAAAAACAAACACCACGGTTTACCGGAAATTATTCGCCAATTCAAAACATTTTCGGCCCGACGTATAAATGAAATTCGGCAAACACCCGGTTCACATGTGTGGCAAAGAAATTATTACGAACATATTGTCCGAAATGAACACGATTTAAACCGTATCAGAAGATACATCCGGGAAAATCCCGGGAAATGGGAAAGGGATAATGAGAATTCCACGCATCGGAAATAAGATTTTTATCATGTTGATCTTTTTCATTCCAGAGGTTCAAAATTTTGAACCCACACACATCCCCAATTCATCAAAAGATTTGTGATAATCAGGAATAGAATAATTTTATAATCTTATCAGAATCATTAAGATCCATAAAGAGTGCGGTGGGCTTATAATTTCTGAGTTCCAGATCCCTGGTATGTCCGCTGGCTACCGCCAGGGATTTTAAACCATTGGCACGGGCACATTTAATATCATTGATGCTGTCCCCAATAATCCAGACATCCTGCCGGTCAAAAAAGTGGCCAAAATATTTTTCAGCACGGCGGATGGCTACAGGTGGCAGATCCTCACGGTTCAAAGCATCGTCCCCAAAGGCACCCACCGGGAAGTAACTTATCAGATTATCGACGGCCAGTTTTATTCGGGCACCTTCCCGTACATTACCAGTCAACAGACCCAGCGAAAAACGGTGGTCTCCGGCCAGCTCCTCCAGCAGATTTTTCACTCCAGGCAGAACGGTAACCACACCATCCTTTTTCAATTCTTCTGACAGGGTTTGCAGGTACTCATCCATCACCATTTCTGTTTTTTCCGTCATCAGAGCTTCCGAAATTCCACAACGGTTCAGCAAGGTCATTACGATATTCCGGTCGGTGTTTCCCACAAAATCCTCGATGGTCCAGCGAACCGGAAGCCCCATAATTTTATAGACCGATTCAACCATTAGTTTTGGCGCTATTCCGCCGGTGAGAATAAGCGTTCCATCGATATCAAATAAAAGGAGTTTTTTCTTCATCTATCCCGGTCCTGTTTCACTTAAAAACCCAGGCTCCTCAGTTTGGAGAGTTTTTTCCGCCAGTTTTTCAATACCTTAACATACAATTCTAAATACACCGGTCTGTCCAGAAAAGTTTCGATATCTTTCCGGGCACTCTCTCCCACCTTCTTTAAAGCCTGACCCTGTTTACCTATCAGAATTCCTTTCTGTGAAGGCTGATCGACATAAATAACCGCACGAATTACATCCTTGCGGTCCTTCTGCTCAATAAATTCCTCAATCTCAACATGACAGGCGTAGGGTACTTCCTTGCTGTACAGCTGGAAAATTTTCTCCCGGATTATTTCAGACACAAAAAAACGTTCATTCTGGTCGGATAAATAATCTTGTGGAAAATACGGCGGATGTTCCGGGAGATAACTGACGATCTCCTGGATGATTTCGCCTATACCGTCCCTGCGGATGGCAGAAACCGGGACAATGGACGCCCGGGGAAATTTTTTCCGGAATTCATCGATGATGGGCAGCAGGCGGCCTTTTTCAATCAGGTCAATTTTATTCAGAACCATAATCAATGGTTTGGAAATCCGGCGGTACGTCAGCAGGTCGGGGTGTACAGCCGGAGATCCAGCAGAGACATCGCTCATCAGGCAGATGACATCCGCATCTTCCAGGGCTTCATTTACATATTGCATGAAAACATTCTGCAAAGAATAGCCCGGTTTAATTATTCCGGGAGTGTCAATAAAAATAATCTGAAAATTCTCACCATTCAGTATTCCCAGAATTTTTTTTCGGGTGGTCTGTGGCTTTGCAGTAACAATAGAGAGCTTAAAGTCCAGAAGGGCATTCATCAACGTGGATTTACCCACATTGGGACGTCCTGCCAGGGCGACATATCCGGACCTACTATTCTTTGATTCCTGCATTATTTTCTCTCCGCCCGGAATATAAAACCGGCGAGATAGAACACCAAGTACGAATTGGGAAATTCAGCAATATTGGTACAGGGAATAGGGGTATAGGGGAATAAGGGAATAGGGGTATAGGGGTATAGGGGAAAAATATTTTTGAATTGCTCAAAGATCAAGAGTTTAACGGAAGAATTAGAAAGAGCTACTTTATCATTAATAATAATCCTTTAGCCAGCTTCTTCCCCTATATCCTTATATCCTTATATCCTTATTCCCTTATTTCCATATACCCATTACTTTTACTCATCTACTTACTATACATCGTATACACTCCATCCCAGTCATCCGGCGGCGGTTCAACGGTATATTCCTGCACGCGCCGGAGATATTCCCGGGATGGTCCGTCTTCCGGTACTACCCGCAGGCAGAACTTGAAACAGTCCTCCGCTTTCTTCCAGTCCCGAAGATGATAATAGCGGATTCCGTTTACAAAAACCGGAAGCATACTTCTCAGGTTATCCGCAAGCTGTTGATCCCGGCGGCTAATCAGCTCCAGAACCCGCACCGGTTTCTGGCGCCCTTTCACCCGGATCAGGTCCAGGGGACGGGATACTACATTTTCCTTGGCCAGCTTATAGGTATCTTCGCTGATCATAATATGCGTACTGTATTTCTTGTTGGCACCCTCCAACCGGGATGCCAGATTTACCGAATCCCCCATCACAGTGTAATCGAACACATTTTTAGATCCCATATTTCCCACAATCATATTTCCGCTGTTGATGCCGATCCGGCAGCTGAGGGAGCTCACCACATCCCTGTATTTGGAAAGATTCAGTTTTTTCAGTCTTTCCTGCATTTCAATAGCCGCATAACAGGCTTTCACCGCATGATCCTCGAAATATACCGGTGCCCCGAATTCGGCCATCAGGGCATCTCCCTCATATTTATCAATAATCCCGTCGTATTTGAAGATGATATCGGTCATCTCCGTGAGATAAAGATTAATCAGATTTACCAGATCGGTTGGTTTGAGTTTTTCGGAGACGGTGGTAAAATCAGCCAGGTCCATGAACAGAACCGTCAGGAAACGCTCCTCACCGCCCAGTTGGAGTTTCTCGGGATGGGCCAGCAGTTCTTTCACCACTTTCTGGGGAACAAAACGTTCAAAGGCTCCGATAATCATTTTCTTTTCCCGCTGGGTCACAATATAATCGTGGAGAGTTCCTCCCACAAAACTCAACGCAATTGCCACCGTGGGGACAACCATGGGCATCAGGTAACGGAATTGGGCAAAAATAAAGAACTGTCCCAGATTATACAGCAGCAGAAAACCGGCGGCAATGAGAATCGCCCAGATAGTGGACAGCCTCAGAACCGAAAAGTAAATCAGCACGATAAGCGCCAGAATCAAAATCAGAGAATACAGATTGGGCAGTTCATGAAAATAGTTACTGTTCAGTATCGTCCAGACGGCATTGGCGTGAATTTCCACACCCGGCATCTCAGCTTTTCGGACATTCCCCTCCCTGTCGGTAAATTCGAAGAAGGGAGCAGGGAAATTATCATGAAGTTCGGCAACTGTAGACCCTATCAGCACAATTTTATCCTGAAAAACACCTGAAGGAAGAAGCGATTCAGAAAAATAGTCCAGGTCAAAGTCATCTTTCAGCTCAAAATTTTCATCATCAATCACAGTATCAAAAGAGTAGCGGGGGAAAGTGCCCACCGGTCCGGCAAAGTTAATCCGCAATAAACCTTCTCCTGAAAGCGGAATAGACAATTGTGAATAACTGATTTTTTCAGGTTGGATATCTATTTTTAAAGAATCCGGAATGCTGAAATATTTCTGAAGTATTTCCAGACCGAAGGACGGAAGCAGCTTTCCGCGATGTTCCTGGACCATAACGTATTGCCTGTAAATACCATCCGGATCGGACTGGATGGCGGTAATTCCCCAGCTGCTGTCTGCGGACAGCAATAATGGCAATGGTTCAACCAGCATGGGATAGGCACGGTACTGACCGGTGTCCTCCACCTTTCCCGCCAGTACCACTTTTCCCGATTCCCCGATGGCTCTGGCTAATGCGGTATCGCTTGCCAGATTCTGAATATCCGGTTTGTCCAGAATCACGTCCAGCCCGATGACTCTGGCACCGGCCCTGGTGAGATTTTCAATAACCCGGGCATAGTAGAAACGCGGCCAGGGCCAGCGCTCCGGCAGGGATTCCCAGGACTGATCATCGATCGTCACCAGAACGATGGGAGATTCCTCCACCGATACCGGTCCGCGCCACTGAAAGCGCCAGTCGATAGTTTTCAGTTCAAGCGAACGTAATGCCGGGATCACCTGAATCAGCAGTGTCAGCAGAAATACCAGAACGATAATCCCGGCAATAGTAAAAACGGAATATTTTTTCATAGATCAATTCGCCACACATTTACCTGAGAATCCCGGGTTACCTTAGAAATTAAGATCATACCGTATGGTATAAATAAAATCCTGATAATCGCGGTCTCCGGAATACGTCAGTATGTCACCGATAAAACTGAAGCTGCCGTAACGCTCCAGGAGGTAGTTCAGTCGGAAGGAATAATAATTTCGGTTATAATCCAATTCGCCTAAAATCGAATTATCGTAGCGGGAGGTAACGGTCCCAAAACGGACATTCGCCTGCAGTGTTAGCTGATCTGCCGCCAGAATGTTGCTGAATCGATAATTACCGCCAATTCCGAATGACAAAAAATCCATTTCACTACCCAGGGTGGGGTCATCGGGACCGGTTTCAGTCTGCTGCAAAATAAATTCCAGCATGGTCTGCAGCGGAATGCTGTATTGAGTTTGCAGGTTAACCGTCACATTGTCCGTATTGCTTTCCGCATAAGTAAAAATGTCATCCCGGCGATAACTGGTAAGATCCACACCGATTCGGTTCCGGGTCTTCATCAGCGCGAAACGGTATCCGGCTGAAGCCATCAGAGAGGTTGTCTGATTATCTTCCGGGCGGTTTAGAACAGAACCTATAGAATCTGCCGGCACTTCATTATCCCGGGAATAATTACTGTATCCGATGCTGATTTCCGGAATGTTTCCCATGGGGAAATAAGACATGGTTGCATGGAAGTTATGGCTGGTAGTGGTATGATTTTTAATATCCTGCAGATTGTTTCGATACTGGCGGTATCCCAGGGTCAGGAATATCTGATTCTTGAGAAGATTGATGTTATCTACAATATGAAATCCGCGGTTATCTCTTAACAGATAGGGTTGACCGAGACTGTAAAAATCCTCATCCACCGACTCATAGGTAAAGCTCAGGCTGTTTTTAAGATAGCGCAGCATCACCCGTCCCTGGTAGGCCAGACCGGGACGAACAACCAGATACTGATTCACAGTAATAAATTTAGTGGCCCAGTCATAAGCCGTTTTTTCGAGATCATCATCGAATACCTGATTAAGTGTATCGAAGGGAATATCTCCGCCGGCAATATTGCGGTTGTAAATACTGGCATTCACATTTCCTTCCACTATGATGCGCCGCCGGTCCAGTGCGAGAAAAAGATCGCTTCCCAGTGCCGAATTTTCTTCCGGATTTATTCCTATATCGATGCTGTTGACATCATCCTTTCCTTTGAGGTAAGTAAATCCGATCTGGAATTTTTCTCCGGCACCGAAACTGGGCCGGACGGTTGTGATGTTTCTTTTAAACGTTCCGTATCCAAAGGTTGTATCTGTCCCGGAAACAAATGTATTCCCTTCCACCCCTCGATTAGTGCTACCCGTGGCAAAATCCACATTAAAACTTTTCAGGTGAAGCCGTGCGAACACCCCGCGCAGAAAGATATTCTGCATGAGCATCGGATTCAGTTTGGGATAAGAATCTCCCACCTGCAGGCTGGCATAGCGGCTATCCCAGAAATTAAAACGGGCAGATGCGGAATAGCGGTTGACCGGCTGGCGATCCGCATCCTCAAGATTATTGACATAGACCCGTGCACCCAGATTCCAGTTTTTATAGTTAGCCCGCAGCTGCAGTCCGCTCTGGTTGTACGGTGTATAAGAACCGCCGGCAGAGGTATTGCCGACATCTTCCTGCCGTGTCTCGGCGAAGAACCGACCGGACACATCCCAACGATCCATCCCCACGGTTTCTCCCCGGCTGGAAATGGCAGAGAAAAACCATTCACGACTGGCAACCAGGTTCCCCTCAGCATTATAAAGTTCCAGACGAATCTTGTGACGTCCGGTGGGCACGGTGCGCGGAGCAAAGGTTATAAAATCCTGAAATTTTTGTAAGTAGGGACTCACATCCCAGGTATTCAGGTACATTTTGGTTTTTTCGGGATCAATCATCGACATCAGGCTCCCGAAAGAAGCGGTGATAACCACATCGATGCCATAGAGTTGTTCATCCGGCTCAGGACTCACAATCAGAATCTGATCTCCATAGTTACGTAAAGTCTGCACGGCGGTCCTGAAAACTTCGCCGGCCGGAGCCTCAGCCGGATAGCTTTCCACCCGATTATCCAGATAGGTAATCGCAAAATAGTATTCAATTATTTCACCACTGGCATCACTCACATCCAGCAAAGCATAATAACGCAAGCCTTCACTTTTCAGCGACTGAACCTGATAACGGGATTCTCCGGCCTTGCGATGAAGCACCTGAACTTCCCTTACCGGAACGGGTGAAAAGTTGGATATAGACAGTTCCAGGGGAAACAGGGGGTCATCTCCTGAAAATATTTTTTTCGCAGTATACTGAATCTCCACACCACTCCTGGCCATGATAGAGGAAATACCACAGGTTATTAAAAAGACACTAATCAACAGAATTCTGCATCTATCCATAAAATCATCCTCAATACATTGTTAAACAGCCTGAAATGTTTCTTCACAGTGGTAATTGAAAACTGACATTCATTTATTCAGCCACCATTACTGTTCCTGATAATCAATAATCAGTGTTCTGGTTTGTCCCTCAGGGTCTTTGAATTCTATTTCAAGGCTTTCCATTCTACCTGCCTCTTCTTCTTGCGGAATTTCCTCGGGATTGGTCAGTCGGATTTCCGGTGAAGAATTCATTGATGTAAAAATAGCAGTCTGACCTGCTTTCAACAGAAATTTTCCGGCATTATTCTCGCAATCGATGGACCCTTCCATACAGATGTAGATGGTACGACCATCCAGCAGCTGAATGGTCCACCACTGAGTACCTTTCACCGATGCTACCGAGGTTGGAGTTGTAATAGTGAATTTCCCGCGTGGCTGGAAAAGGCTGGCGAAGAAGGTACCAATTTCCACAATAACATTTTTATCAGTGACTTCCTCTGTTTTCTTCCCCTCGATAGTACAGGCGGATTTCTCCTTGATGCGCAATAAGCTTTTATCATCAAAAAACTGGACGGCACAAAATGACGATTCTCCGGTTTTTATCCTGTTGCCGTCGTAGAGCACCATTCCCTTTCTGGCATCCTGTGCTTTGGCATCATCCGATTTCATGACTTCTACTGTTCCCTTCGGTTTATAGACAACTGCCACAGGGTCAGCCGCGTATACCATTAAAGTCATGAAAAACAAAAAGGTAAAAGCCGCAAATATCCGAGTCGAAACTTTCATGTTTTCCCCGCTTATTTTTCTATGAGAACATTCTCGATGGTCACTTTTCCGCTCATCAGCTTCTGCAGTAATTCAGCCAGTGCTTCAACGTCAACAGAATTTCCGTTCAGAACGATGTTTCCGGAGGGTGAATATCCCTGGAGTTCCTGCAGATATTCGTCATACCTTTCTCTCAGAATCTGCCGCAGATATGAAAGGATCAGATCACTGTCCGGGGTTCCTGAACCGCGGTCCACTACTTCAAACTGGTACACATCACTGGGAAGAAGAACTTCCCCGGAAGCAGTTTGAATCCGGGCTTCCACAAACCAGTAATAAATATTTCCCGGCTCGATCAAACGGACAGGTCCTACAGAACGTGCCGGGTAGGTTCCGCCTTTGGTCATAAAAAAAAGCGGCTCGGTTGAAGAGGGATACTGGAAAACCTGATTGGGATATTTTTCCAGAAACAGGATGGGATCACGGCTCAGAACATCATCGATGCTCTCCGATTCATATTTGCGATAGACATACAAATTGAACAGGCCGGCATCGGACTGCCAGACAAAATAAGGCAGTGTGGTTGAAAGCCGCGTGAGATCTCCGCTGTTTACCGGAGAGCCGGGGAAAATAAGCTCGATGGTAGTTGGATTGGAAATAATCAGCGTATTATCTTCCTGATATTGATCTGAAACATCAGCGGGTGCTGCAGGATCCAGAGGATTAAATTCCAGCTCAACCAGGAACTGATAAATCCCGGCAGGCAGCTTGCCGGTTGAGCCGACCTGGTATGTCAGATTATCGATCACATCCAGATCGATTCGGTAATCACTGATTTTTACCCGGTTGGTCGGTTCTTTAATGAAAGCAGAACCAAGATTCAGTTGATTATTGGTGAACAGATACTGACCGGGATCCGCGAAGAGGGTGAAATAATTTGACCGGGCAGTGACTATTTCCTGACTATTGGATACAACCCTGAAATTAATCCGGGCCTGCCGGTCTATTCCGGAATTGTTTTCCATCCTCAGCTGAAAGTAGTTGCGGGCATTGGCGGCTCCTGTCGGATTAATATCCCCCAGATAAAACACTCTGGCCTCGGGAATCAGAAGGCTGAGATCGATAACAAAATCATTCTGGGCCTGTAACGGATAGGACGGGAGGAGCAGCAGAGGAAGGAGAATAAGGCTTACATATTTCATGCAACTCTCCTTGTTAATTTTCCCTAATAATATAAAATAATTTCACTTAACTCAAATTAATATTTGGAAATAAGAAAAATTATTTCGATTGCACTGTGACCGAGGCCATTTTTTTATCAAAAAACTTCTGAACATGTCAAATAACAGAAATTATTCACAAAATCTGAATAAATTAAAAATATGCAAATAGTAATTTCATTTATTTTTAACAGAATGAATGATTATCACTTAATTTTGACATTTTTGTAATAAATTTCATCAAATTTTTTATAATAAATTGTGAAAATATTACTTGACTTCTTTGCTAAATATGTATATCATTCAATTATTACGGAACATAATTGAATCCTGAACCGATGGCAATATTTATGTATTATTCAAGATCTCAATTTGTTCATTAATACACTAACCAATATCAGGTGTGCGTCAGGAAGTTATACAGATATTTAATGGGGAAGGACTTAACATGACCAAACGAGAGTTTGTTAAGTTGAAAAAAGGTGATGTGATCCTGGCCATCAGACATCTTCTGGATGATAAAGGGACTATAATTATTCCCGAAAACAGCCAGTGGAAAGTAGAGGAAATAAACCTCATCCCCCTCAAAGGTCAGGGCCGGAAACCAATTAAAACGACTATCATCAACAACGTAACCAACGGAGCCACATTCAAACTGACCAAAGACAACAGCGCCGGATTTTTAATCTATAAAAGAAAACGGGGACCTTCCCCAAAAACCTGATTCTCTTTGTAAAGCTGAGCCCCCTATCTCACTTTTATTATGGAAGTTTCCGGTTGTATGGGACCGTTCCATATATTACCTTCCTCAAATTTTGATATGATTATTCACGTTTTACGGAAATCTGCATGGATTGCAAAATCATCTATTTTTTTCTGACAATCTTAACCTTTTCTCCATTGCTCTCTCAGCACATCAATCCGTTGCCCCGCGGACTGACAGACCGGGAGAAGCTGCTTCTGGCAGATTATAAACCACCCGGATATTCGGAAAATGTAACTTCACCTCCACCCTATCCCGTCCGAACACCGGCAGAGTGGGAAGAACTGCAGGCAATCGCCATCACCTGGACTTCTTTCACTTCAATTCTCACAGAGATTGTCCGGCATGCAAGGGAAGAATGCGCCGTTTATATTATCTGCAGCGATTCCAATACGGTGAGAAGCAACCTCTATCAGGCCGGAATCCCGTCCGAAAATATCCGCTTTCTGCAGGCAGCTTATAATTCCATCTGGATCCGGGATTACGGACCATGGAGCGTCTATGCCGCAGACAGCGATTCTGTTAACATCATCGACTGGATATATAACCGCCCCCGACCCTACGACGACCTGATTCCCGGCATATTCGCCCAGACAATTCAGGCACCTTTCTTTGCCACTACCACTCCACCCTACAATCTGGTACACACCGGGGGAAATTTCCTGGTGGATGGACGGGGAACCGCTTTTTCATCTAAATTGATCCTGCAGGAAAATCCGGAAAAAACCGGAGCGGAAATTGATACCATTTTGAAAAAATTCATGGGAATAAACCGGTTCATCAAACTGGATGTTCTGCCATACGATGGCATACATCACATCGACATGCACATGAAACTGCTGGATGAAGAAACCATTCTGATGGGTGAATATCCCGCCGGCATATCAGACGGACCTCAAATTGAGGCCAACCTGTCTTATATCCTGAATAATTTTAAAACCTGCTACGGACGGGATTTCAGAGTAATCCGTATCCCCATGCCGCCTGATGGGAACGGCCGGTATCCCAGCCAGGGTGGCGATTACCGGACCTATACCAATTCACTTATTATTAATAAAACCGTCCTTATACCAACATACGAATACCGTTACGACACAACCGCATTTCGCATCTACCGGGAAGCTATGCCGGGATATGAATTACAGGGAATCAACTGCAACAGTATCATACCGCTGAATGGTGCGCTCCACTGCATCGTTAAGGAAATCAGTGCTTATCACCCCATACAGATTTCCCATGCTCCTATCAGGTCAGCAAGCGACACTTCAACCTTCTATTCGGCAGAGGCTGATATTTCATCGGTAATTCCCGTCATCGGCGCAGAGCTGTTCTGGACTTCGGACACTTCCCTGGGATTTACCATGGTACCCATGAGACACACTGGATCGGAGCATTATGCTGCATCTATCCCGGCGCAAACTGGTGACACCCAAATTTTCTATTATATTTCCGCCACATCAGCCAGCGGTAAAACCATTGCCAGACCCATGACGGCACCGCAGGGATTATTCGGGTTCACGGTAGAAACGGTGTCAAAGGTAAAAACCCGGAAAAGTCAGGAAGTGGAAAAACTGATTCTGTCTCAAAACTACCCGAATCCCTTCAATTCCAGCACGACCATCCACCTCTATATTCCGGCGAGTGAAGAGATTCATTTATCGTTATTTAACGCGGTTGGAGAACTGGTCAAAGTACTCCATAAAGAACATTTGCCTGCAGGAGAGCATAATTTTAAGCTGGATGCCGGAAACATGGCTTCCGGAGTGTATTTTTATTCGATCAGAAGCCGGTCTCAAATCCTGACCCGTAAACTTTTACTGTTAAAATGATTTCTGCTGGATGGTTGTTATTGCTTTGTGTTGAAACAAAAAACGGTTTGAGTTACATATATCTTACAACCCTTCCAGCCAATCTTTCAGACTTAGAATGCTGAACGGTTTATGAAAAATTTTACAACCCAGTGATTCTGCTTTTTTCATGGCATCACTTTGCCAGTCCCCCGACATCACCGCAATGCGGGAAACCCTGCATCCTTTTGCAATCTGATCTTCTATAAATCCGATTCCATCCTGCCCGGGCATGTTCACATCGGTGAGAATGATATCGGTACAATGAGAACCTATTACACAGGAACATTTATTGGAATGATAAAACGAGCATTGATCCGGCCGGGAGAAAGGTAGTACCTCATATCCTTGCTTTTGCAGGAATGCCGTTAAGGTGGAACGAATTGATTCATCGTCCTCTAAAACCATAACTTTCAGCCCCATAATATTCCTTGCTACTTTAATAAACTTTAAATGATCGGCTTCATCAGTAGAAACTTCAGGTCCGGATGATGAAAATTATGATAAAGAGTATTCAAACGGCAGGATCTATAATAGATTAAATAACAATATTCTATGATAAAAATGTATAGTTTTCTACTGATATTAGCTAAGTTGATTTTTTGACAATTCCATTTTACCCTCAATAACTTCCAATCTGTCAAAATAAATTTCGACATACCGGTTCTTCTAACTCCTCTGTCAGGCAGATCATCATTTTTCCCCTTTTATCCTGTCAAAACATTACATTGAGTTCCATTAGAAATCACCGAGTGCTGCACAAATATATTTTATATTTGTTAAAAATTAATCCGGAATATATTCATCTAACCTGGAAAATTCATAACCACCAAGATCACGCCGGTGGACAGATCAGTCAGCCGGTAGGTCACGCCGAAGGTACAAAGATATAAAAATAAATGAGCTAAAAAGGATTTGTGATTTTAAATATTTCATTTCACAATTTATTTTTTACCGTTTTATTCTTAGCGTCTTCGAGCCTTGGTGGTCCCGGTCTGCCGGGATGAATTAAGTAGGCTAAGTACTTCGAGGACCTACGTGCAACCATATTAAAATTGTTTATGAATTATAAATTCTCAATTATCAATTGCCTCTAATTCAGATGCTACACGCAGATTAAATTCCCGCAAGGTTGAAATAATCTGACCGACATTCTCCAGAGGTAAAGAACAGGTCCCCCTGAAGCAGATAAACAGAGTATTTCCTTCCTTCCTTTCACGTCCCTCCAGAAGAAGCGGATTTATTAATCCGGATTTTTTCTCTTTTGAAACAGTTACGGTAACTTGGTTTGGTAGATAGAGCTTCCGTATTATTTTTAAAAAATCTTCTCCCTTTCCGGAAACTGTCATCTCCACCGGGGAG
>JAFGSO010000427.1 GCA_016934605.1 Calditrichota bacterium
AAGAATCACAAGATGTAGTGAAGACTGGAGGTAATTTTTATTGTAAATATTAGACTTAACTCATCCAAGTGTCGAAGTTGGGTTAGTGGTCCCGGTCTACCGGGATGAATTAAGCAGGCTGCATGGCTTCGTTCTTCTTACACAGGACTTTGAATGATTGGCAGGTTTCGTTATCTGTCCCACGCCCAGATTGGCGGGAGAGGAAAAGGAGATGGTTTAGTTTGATATCATTTCTGCGAATTTCATTACTCAACAATGATAAATCCGGGGCTGTACCAAAACGGCTTTATCGGGTTAAATTTTGATTACCGGTTTGTGGAGTATCTTTTAACTACCTATATAATCTGAATTTCTCTCCCAGATACATTTTCCGGGCTTCCGGATCGTTCGCCAGCGCCTCGCTGTCTCCTTCTTTTAATATTTTGCCTTCGAACAGGAGATAGGCATGATCGGTAATACTCAGTGTTTCGTGAACATTATGATCTGTTATCAGCACACCGATATTTTTTTTCTTCAGATTATGAACAATATTCTGAATATCCTGTACGGCTATGGGATCAACACCAGCGAAAGGTTCATCCAGAAGTATAAATTTGGGATTGGTAACCAGAGTTCTGGCAATTTCAGTACGCCGTCTTTCTCCTCCAGACAGATTGTAACCTTTGTTAGAAGCGATATGAGAAATACCCAGTTCCTCCATCAGCTCTCCGGCCTTTGTTTTTCTTTCATTCCGCGACACTTTAAGAACTTCCATGATTGCCAGGAGGTTTTCTTCTACGGTCAGCTTACGGAAAATAGATGCTTCCTGAGGAAGATATGAAATTCCCCGCCGGGAGCGTTTATACATGGCCAGCCGGGTAATATTTTCCTCATCGAGAAAAATTTTACCGCCATTGGGGCGAATCAGACCGGTAATCATATAAAAGGATGTGGTTTTTCCTGCCCCATTGGGACCAAGAAGTCCCACAATTTCGCCCTGCTTTACTTCCACGCTCACCTGGTCTACAACTTTTCTTTTACCATAAATTTTGACAAGCTGATCGGTAAAAAGTCGAGACCCGTTCGTTTTTTTTATAATATCGGCCACAATCTATTCCTGCACAATTTTCCCCTTATAATCCGGGGGATAATAAGTACCCTGGGAACCACCAATGACAGATATACTATCCAGGGCATTCTCCTTTATAAAAACTTTTATGGTATCGGCCGAAGCCACATTTATTCCCTGTTCTTCTTCCTGCTCCCGGAGATAATAAAAACTGCGGGCATTGGAGATAGCCTGAATCTGATGCAATTCCCGATCTGTAATATACAGGATGATCTCTCTGCCTTCCAGCGTATTTTGCTTTTTGGCCAGAGAGTCCAGGAGTGATACTGCCCGGGCTTCATTGTCTATCCGGATTCGTTTCAGTTCTCGGTTTTCCAGAATCAGCTGCATCTGCCTGCCGGTCATTTTATTATTCTCCTGAATGGCTACCGGCTCACTCATCAGATAAATGATGTCTTCCTCAATCTGATAGACGGCAGAATCGCAGGTGGCATGGAGATTTCCCTGATAGATATGAACCGAATCCCGGGCGACTGCCCTGCGTGATTCCCCGAAATGATATTCCTGCTGCCGGCAGAAAATATGAATTGTATCGGTTGTGGTACTATCCACCCGCCAGAGATGAGCATTCCCCCTGACATAGCTGTAATCTGCATCGGGAATATATTCGCCCTGCCGGGCGGTAATGTATACCCGGTTATCGGAATCGTGAAGATACACATTTCTTCGGGCTCTGATCTGATTGGTATTGTAGTGATATTCAAGATATTCCGAGCGTAGCTCCTGGCCGGGTCTGAAAACATGCACATTACCTTCTGCGACAGCAATCTGATTTTCCTCAAAATACCTGACTTCCTCAGCCAGTAAGGTATCCTGACCTCGGTACAGGCGCACATTACCGCGCAGATGAATCTCACCACTTTGCTGATTGTAAACTGCCCGATCGCAGAACAGCTCCAGGGAATCCTGTCTGGCATGAACATTTCCGCTCAGAATTTTCAATGGAATCCCGTTTTCCTCAACACCCCGGGACAGATCCGCATGCAATAACTCCAGCCCGGAAGATTGCTGGTTCCCCGTTTGACCCATTACCGCAGTTAACAGAGCCAGCAATACAACATAAAAAGCAGATTTCTGAAAAGATGAGGGGATACCGGACATCGGAATTACTATTTGGTCAAAGATATTTTTCTCTGGGAGAAGCCTCTGGCATTTTTAATTTCATAATTCTTCAGATCCGGATCTGAGATAAACGAATCGCCAAGCAGGGTATCTTCCTTTGTGGTAAATTTAACCTGGACATCGCTTATGATTTTCTGTCTATCATTATCCCAGTGGAGCTCCCGGGTCTGAAGAACAATACCGCTGTCTGAAACCACTCTCACATCGCCATAGGCCCATAGATTATTGCTTCTGTTATAAACCAGTCCGCTATCTGCAGTAAGAACTGAATTGTGATCACCATTGCGATCGTAAAAGTCCGCATGGATGCTATCGGACAGTATGGTCTGTGCTTCCTCGTTGAAGTATGCGATATATCCTGCCCAGATTTCTGCAAACTTCTTTCCGTCTCGCGTCATGATGATGGTGGATTGCCAGCTTTCCTGATCCGGTACCCGATCTTTGTCCGGTGAGGTACTGGACTGATTCTCCTCAATATCAGTACATCCGAAAATCAGGAGCACAGCAACTGCCAGAATCCACAGCGGCGTTTTATTTATCGATCGAATCATGAAATTTTCCAATAAATATCCAGTAGATTATATCCGCAATTCAGCGAACATGTTTCAATGAATTTAAAATATTCCCGCTCTCATGATATCATGCAAATGGATAACGCCGCATAATTTTTTCTGATCGTCCACAACAGGCATTGCAATAATGCGGTATTCCTCCATTTTTTTATATGCAGTATAGGCAAGGGTTCCCGCATTTATTATTTTTGGATTTTTATTCATAACTTCCGTCACCGGAATATCAAAAAAATGTTCCGTTCTTTCCACCAGTCTGTTCAGATCGCCGGTAGTCATGACTCCCAGGATTTGTTTTTCAGCATCCACAACCATGCATATACCTCTTTTCGAGGCCATTTCCAGAACAGCCTCTTTCATGTAAGCATCCCTTCTTACAAACGGAATATTTGTTCCCTTTTCCATAATATCATCGACCCGAACAAGTAAACGTTTACCGAGACTGCCGGCGGGATGCAGAAATGCAAAATCCTCGCGGGTAAAATTCCGTCTTTCAAGCAGAGCTATAGCCAGGGCATCTCCCAGGACCATCATGGCAGTAGTGCTGGAGGTTGGGGAAAGATCATGGGGACATGCCTCTTCCTTCACACCAATATTTAAGACTACCTGGCTGTGCTGGGCAAGTACCGACTCCACATTGGATGTTATGGATATGATGGGGACATTCAGTTTGCGAAAAACCGGCAACAGATAATTCAGCTCATCGGTATTGCCGCTCTTGGAGAGGCAGATTATCACATCATCCTTATGTACAATACCGAGATCCCCATGAATACCCTCGGAAGCGTGCAGAAAGTAAGAGGCCGTGCCGGTAGAAGCCATGGTGGCCGCCAGCTTGCGTCCGATGGCACCGGACTTCCCCAATCCCGTAATAATAACACGACCCGTCCGGGATAGAATAAGGTCCACCGCCTGTTGAAAATTCTCATCCAGACTTGATTTAAGAATTCTGATCGCATCCAGTTCCTGATCAATAACCCGGTGGGCAATTTCCAGAGCATCTAACGATTTCGATTTTTTTTCCATTGGTGATTACACCACTAACATATAACGGCAGTAATAAATTATTTCAATTAACTTAGAAATGAATGTAAAACCACTATTTTTCCAAACAGTATCATTTCCAGACTTTCTGAACAGCTTTCTCAAGTAAATTTTGAGACTTCAAAATAATCTCAATAACTTCCCGGACGGCGCCATCGCCGCCTTTACGTTCAGTGACCAGGTGTGCACTTTTTCTGGTAGGTTCAGTGGCATTATTGACGGCAACACCCAGCCCCGCTTCACGGATAACCGGAATGTCGGGCAGATCGTCTCCGATAAAACAGAATTTTTCCGAAGGTAGGGAGAGAACAGACTGCAGTTCATGGAAAGCCTGAAGTTTCAGATCACGTCCCAAATAAAGATAGTCCATTTTCAATTCTTTGGCGCGTACCCGTATGGTACCGCTCTCTCGCGATGAAATAATTCCTGTTTTCAAACCGGCCAGCCTGGCCAGTTTAATTCCAAGCCCGTCGTGAGCATTGAAATGTTTTACCTCCAGTCCATTGCTATCGTAAACAATATCGCCACGGGTCATCACACCGTCTACGTCCATGAGTATGACTTTTATTTTACTGGCACGATTTAATATCTCCTGTGAGAGCTTACTCTGTCCGGACATTCTTATAATATCTCCTGTAGTCTTGAGCACATCCGATGATAATGAAATCTGACCAACATAATACCTGCCAAATCAGGTTATTCTCTGTCTCACAGTTTCAGTTTATTTACAGTGCTTTGAATCGCTTCTATATGATTTATCACTTCCCGGAATTTATCCAGCGACAACTGGGAGGATGCATCGCTGAGGGCTTTTTGCGGGTTGGGGTGAACCTCCATGAATACAGCCGACAATGTACCAGTTGCCAGAGCGGCCCGAAGAAGCGGCAGGATAAATTCAGGTTGTCCCCCGCTGGCTTTTCCCAGGCCTCCAGGCAACTGAACACTATGGGTAGCGTCGTACACCACCGGATACCCGATTTTTTCCATAATCACCAGCGAGCGCATATCCACTACAAGATTGTGGTATCCGAAAGTGGTACCTCTTTCAGTGAGCAGGATTTTCTGATTTCCCGTACTGCTTACTTTTCTGGCGGCCTCCGCCATATCCTCCGGTGCCATAAACTGACCCTTCTTAATATTGACAACTTTTCCACTATGACCGGCCCGAAGCAGCAGATCGGTTTGACGCGAAAGAAATGCCGGAATTTGAATTACATCCACCACCTGAGCTACGATCGGAATCTCCAGTTCATTATGAACATCCGTCAAAACAGGTATTTCTAAATCATTTCGAACTTTTTCCAGAATCTTGAGGGCGGTGTCGAATTCCAGCCCGGTGAATCCTTCCACCGAGGTTCTGTTGGCCTTGCGATAAGATGCTTTGAATATATACTGAAAACTCTGCTTTGCCATTATTTTACTGAGGGCTGCAGCGGTTTCCATAATCATCTTTTCATTTTCCACCACACATGGACCGGCAATGATGGTCAATTTCTGATTTTTCCCGATAGTGAGGGAGTTTTTTCCAACGGTCACGTTTGTTTTCATTGATGATTTATTTCTGTTTTTCAGGCCATATTTTCAATGCAGCAGCAATACTATTCGTTGCCATGCTCCAGTATATGTTTGCGAACTTTTTCCTGTTCCAGACGGCGTTTTTTGAAATCTTCATACCATTTATTTTTATTTTCCCCTGACCACTTTTCCGGAAGTAAAAATCTCAGCTTATCCCCTTTTGGCGGCAGAATATCGTTTTCAAACTCGCACCAGTCTAAATAATTCTGACAGACGACACAATAATACTTCTTTTTCCCTGCCGATGTTTCAAGAACTGTTCCCCCGCTCCAGCAGAAATCGCACATGTGGTCACTGAAAAGATACTTTTCTCCGCCGGGCAGTACAAATTCATCTTTCATGGGATCCACATTTACGAAATCGATATCTGAAAATCTAGAAATTTCATGTACTGACATTTTTCAATTCCCGTTTACTTTTTATTTTCGATTGAGTGAATTCCAAAGTCGCTCTGACAAAACTGACAAACAGGGGATGGGGCTGCATAATCCTGCTTTTTAATTCCGGATGGAATTGACATCCGATGAAATACGGATGGTTCTCGATTTCGATCATTTCCACCAGATTCCCATCCGGTGAAAGGCCGCTGAGAATCATACCGTTTTCCTGTAATTCCCGGCGGTAATCGTTATTCACTTCATAGCGATGCCGGTGTCTTTCACTGATATAGTTTGTCTGATAAGCTTCTGCTGCTCTGGTACCTTCCTTCAGTATGCAAGCGTAGGCACCCAGACGCATTGTCCCACCCAGATTTTGAATATTTTTCTGTGATTCCATAATGTGAATAACGGGATGAGGCGTACCGGGATCAAATTCCAGACTGTTTGCATTTTTCAGATTGCATTTATTACGTGCAAACTCAATTACGGCGCACTGGAGTCCCAGGCAAATACCAAAAAACGGGATCATTTTTTCACGGGCATATTGAATGGCTTTCAATTTACCTTCAATTCCACGATCGCCAAATCCTCCCGGGATCAGCAATCCGCTTACATCATTCAGATATTTATGGGCGCCATCTTCCTCAACATCCTCCGAGTCAATCCATTTTAAATTGACACGGGCATCATTTGCCATTCCAGCGTGAATAAATGCCTCTGAAATACTTTTATAAGCATCTTTCAGTTTAATGTATTTTCCGCAAATAGCGATGGTGACTTTATTGGCCGGATTTTTTATTTTATTCACCTTTTTTCTGAATTTTTCAAATTCCGGTTCCGCTGTTTCCAGTTTCAGTAAATCTATCAGCTGATCATCGAGCTCCTGCTCGGCATATTTCAAGGGGACTTCATAAATTGTGGAAACATCGACCGCTTCAATGACTCTTTCCGGCAATACATTGCAAAAGAGTGCAATTTTTTCTTTTAAGCTTTTATTCAAATGGCGATCTGATCGGCAGAGCAGAAAGTGCGGTTGAATACCGATCTCTCTCAATCTCATTACCGAATGCTGGGTAGGTTTGGTTTTCGGTTCCCCGGCCGATTCAATGAAAGGAACAAGCGTCAGGTG
>JAFGSO010000428.1 GCA_016934605.1 Calditrichota bacterium
AGTCTGATTCAATGGTTTCGGAATATGGTGTGTCATGGATTTCTGTATCAAGCAGAGAAGATACTATTATGTATCGTACCGGCTTTCAGCTTGATGAGACTGATATAAGTCCGGAAAAATATGGTGAGTTCCAGGAATTTCTCAGTTCGGTTCAACAATTGAATATGAAAGAAATTATTATAGAACAAAAAGATAGTTCGGCTGGCGTTTTATCCGGTTCAAACTGAAAGGAACCAAATTATGAATTTGCCTGACTTTTTCAGATTCCGGTTGTACCTTATCATCATAATCGGAATTGGAATCATTTCAGCAGAGGGAACCTCCATGCCGAAGGAGATGAAGTCATTTTTTCCCAGGGAAATTTCAGACTGGAAGATGACCGAGGAATATGTCTATTCGGCTGAAAATCTGTATGATTATATTGACGGTGGAGCGGAACTTTATCTTTCTTATGGATTCGAAAATTTAGTAAGTCGGAGCTATGAACAGCACGCACAGCCGGATATTATCATTGACATATTTGATATGGGAAAATCTGAAAATGCCTTTGGGGTATTCAGTCATTCACGGGAAGTGGTGGATTCCTCGTTTGGACAGGGTTCTGAATATACGGAGGGGTATCTGATGTTCTGGAAAGGCCCTTATTATATATCCATTCTGGCCAGTCCGGAAACACCGGAATCTAAAGCGGCTGTGTTTGAAGCAGCCCGTGAGATTGAACAGAATATTCAGCAGGAAGGGCCACTTCCCAAGATAGTGAGACTGCTTCCCCGAAAGGGTTTGCGGGAAGAAACGGTGCGTTATTTCAGACATCATGTATGGCTGAATTCCCACTATTTCATTTCCGGAGAAAATATTTTTAATATAAATGATAAAACCGATGCAGTGCTGGCCAGATATAACGAAGGGCTTCTTCTCATGATTGAATATTCTTCAACCGGTGAGGCAGAAGCAGCATACCAGAATTTTATCCGGAACTATATGCCGGAGAAACCTCCGGATGATATCCTGCAGCTAGAAGACCATACCTGGGTAGCCTCCAGACTCTCTGGTCTGGCAATTATTGTGGTGTTTGACGCGGATAACCGGGAAGCTGCAGAAAATCTGCTGAAGCGGGCACCGGAATTTCGATAGAAGTAAAAAAATAAATTGACTGTCAATGATGAATGATAAATTGATTTGATTTTTGAGAGGTATTTTCCTATGAGCAGAAAAGCGATAACCCGGCGCGAGTTTCTCAAAAACAGCACTTCTCTTGCTGTAGCAGGGACTCTGACATTCGGTATGCCGAAGCTGACACTGTCAGGTAATCAGGATAAATCGCGGGTGGTACTAATCCGAAGGCAGGATTTATTCGATCAGAATAAGAGACTCAGAGAAGAAGTTGCCACACAGATGCTCGACGAGGCGGTAATGGCGCTGGTTGGGATTACAGAACCTGTGGAGGCCTGGAAGAAAATTGTAAGACCCGGAGATATTCTTGGTGTAAAATCCAATGTGTGGAGATATCTCCCCACTCCCCCAGAACTGGAAAGGGCAATCAGCCGACGTGCCTTGGATGCCGGGGTGAAGGAGGAGAATATCAGTATCCAGGACCGCGGGATCCTCTCTAATCCGGTGTTTCTGAATGCCACAGCTCTCATCAATATCCGTCCCATGCGGACCCATCACTGGTCGGGAGTGGGTACACTTTTAAAGAACTATATCATGTTTGTTGAAAAGCCTTATACCTATCACGGTGATTCCTGTGCGGATCTGGCCGCTATCTGGAAGTTTCCTGTGGTAAAAGACAAAACGAGACTTAATATTCTGGTGATGTTTACACCGTTATTTCACAGTGTGGGGCCACATAATTATAATCCTGAATATACCTGGAATTATAATGGATTGCTTGCAGGATTCGATCCGGTTGCAGTGGATGCGGTCGGCGTGCAGATAATAGCGGCCAAGCGGCGTGATTATTTTGGAGAGGATCGGCCCTTGAATCCACCAGCCAAACATATTCAGCTTGCAGATACCCGTCACAAACTCGGAACAGCCAATCCGGACAAAATTGAACTCATCAGAATGGGCTGGGCCAGGGATCGGTTTATTTGATTTATAAATGTCCCCTGGCAGAATATTTATAGGGTGAGAACAGCGATAGTATTTAACCGGAGTCAAAAATGGTAGTTATCATATCTTGTATTGCAGGCGGACTGCTGGTTGGGTTCCTGATCGGCTGGTTGATTCAGCAGGTCAGGCTCAACAGTAAATTGAATGAGCTTGTAATCGAAAAAACACAGCTTCAGAAGGATCTGGAAGCTGATGCAGAACGGATGCAATGGCTGGAACTGACCCAGGAAAAATTGAAAGAATCTTTTAAGGCACTATCTGCCGATCTTCTCAGTTCGAATGCCAGCCAGTTTCTGAATCAGGCACGCGAAAAACTATCTGAAGTTCTGGAGCTGCAAAAAAGGGACTGGGGACTTCAAAAGGAAGAATTTAAAGGAATGGTAGATCCTCTGGGAAAAAACCTGGAGGAACTCGACAGGCAGATACAGGAAATGGAACAGAAACGGGAGGGAGCATATCAGTCTCTCATTCAGCAGGTAACTCAGTTAGGACTGTCTCATCAGGAGCTCCAGAAAACGACTTTGAATCTGACTCAGGCCTTGAAGTCATCTACCGTGCGAGGACGGTGGGGAGAAGTTCAGTTGAGGCGAATTGCCGAGATGGC
>JAFGSO010000069.1 GCA_016934605.1 Calditrichota bacterium
AGGTTAAAATTTCCCGGGGGTTCGTACCGGACGTTTCGAGAATCGCGGTTTGATCTCCACGGGAGAGAACCAGTATCCGGTGGGAAATTCTCATTAATTCCGGTATTTCCGATGAGGTAACCAGGATTGAAGCACCCTGTTGACTTAATTGACCAATCAGCTGATAAATTTCTTCTTTTGCACCCACATCAATTCCGCGGGTTGGTTCATCCAGAAGAAAGAGGATTGGATTGAGCAGCAAATCCCTGGCAATAAGCACTTTCTGTTGATTTCCGCCTGACAGGGTCGGTATTTTTTGTGTAAGGGAATGTCTTTTGGTTTTCAGGCTATTCAACTGTTGTTCTGTCAGCTCTTTTTCCCGGCTTTCCATTACAAAACCTGTTTGACTCAAGTCCTTTAATTTTGCAATGGATGTATTAAAAAGAACCGAATGATGGGGAAAAATTCCTTCTTCCTTTCGATTTTCAGATAAGAAAACGATGCCATTTTTTATGGATTTCATTGCTGATTCAGGTATCCAGTTTATATTCTGAAATGCGATATGACCGGATATCTGCCCTTTCAATTCGCCATAAAGAAACTTGAGTAGTTCGGTTCGTCCAGATCCCAGGAGACCGGCAATGCCCAGAATTTCCCCACGATGCAATTTAAATTCAATATTATCGAGTACAATATTCCTATTCCTTTTTACCCTCACACCGGATAAAGAAAGGACTTCTTTTCTTTCTTTACTTTTAAAACGAGCAGTGAGGTCCCCCGGCAAATGGTGACCGATCATTTTACTGATAAGATATTCACGGGTTATTTCATTTTTGTTAAATTTTCCCACATAATTACCATCCCTTAAAACGGTAATTTCATCTGCAATCTCAAAGACTTCGCTAAGACGATGGGTAATAAAAATTATTGTTTTATCCATTGACTTCAGCATTTTCATTTTATCGAACAGAAGTTCGATCTCATGTTCGCTTAAAGCGGATGTTGGCTCATCCATAACCAGAATCCGGGTATTTATCCAGAGAGTTCTGGCAATTTCCACCATTTGCTGCCAACCGATGGGAATATTTCTTACTTTAATGCGCGACGAAAAAGGAAAGTTAAATTCCTGAAGAATGGCGTCTGCCCGGTTAAAGAGTTTTTTAAAATCTATTATTTTGAAATTCGTTAATGGTTCTTTTCCAAGAAAAATATTTTCTCCAACGGACAGATCGGAAACCAGATTTAATTCCTGATGTATCATGGAAATTCCCAGCCGTTCGGCTTCACGGGGATGCCGAGGGCGGATTTCCTGTCGGTTTAGCAGAACCTGTCCCTCATAGTCGGGTAAAATACCACAGAGGATTTTCATCAGAGTCGATTTACCGGCCCCGTTTTCTCCTACAAGGGCAATAATTTTTCCAGAATGTAGAGAGAAGGAAATGTTGTGCAGGACTTCAACTCCGGAAAAGGCTTTACGAATATTTTTAAATTTCAGCATGGCAGGATTGGCTATTCAAAACTTATGATATTTAAAATTATCTTCTTTTTTGTAGAATACTTTCCGAAAGAAATTTTATTGCGGAAAAAATTTAACCTGCATGATTCACAACCAGACGCAAAGCGAGCAATATTTATGAATTATGAAACTTATGTGTTATATATGATTAATATTCTTTTCAACAACTCTAATTCCTAAACTCGTATTTTTTTGGTGCCGTGGTGAATTAGTGGTAAAATTTATTAAACAAGTTAAATTATTTTATGATTGTATCCTCAGCTCAGCAAGCTGGAATAAAAATTAATAAAGTTTATATTTTATCAATTCAAAATTTCAACTCATCATGTATTTATCGACTGTAGTATCCGACCGGCAAAAAGCTGATCTTTAATAATAGCCTATTCTGTATGAACAGATTATTTTATTCTGCTTACGACAAGTTCTTTTCCCTTGATGGAAAAGAACCAAAAGATCAAGACTGTCAGAAAAAATCAGAAAATTCAACGGTTCGCTGCACTTCCCGCAAAAGCGGGATGAAACTCGCGAGCACTCACCATCAAAAGGCATCACCGAGGATATCCAAAGTGGTGAGTGCTCGCTCAGACAGTCAGAATTTTTACGTTTCGCTCACCGGAATTTTTTACTGATTTTTTCTGAAGGTCACTGTAACCTATACTGATTCTAAAAAACTATATCTTTGTCCAACATTATATGTAGCTGAGCAAAGGACATAATCATGAATTATTTTACCATTAGTTATTTTTTTCGCAGTAGTTTTGCCTGAACTTCTCCACCGTTCAAAAGAAACAGAAGAGGAATCGGACGGTCTTTGTCCTCCCGATATCCGGGTATTTCTTTCCATGGAGTCACCGATAAAACATTGGCAAGGTCCATCCAGTATTGAAGACGGGCTACCGGAAGATTCCAGGTCATATGAAAATGATTCGCCGGCGCAAAATGTTTGTATTCACCCATGGTCGCATGAAGGGGGGTAATAAAGGTATGCGGCCAGGTGGCAGTGGAGGTTTCACAAACGGCCTTTCCCAGTTTCTCCGGAAGCTCTACGGTAACTGCTTCATCCCAAACCATAGAAAACATACCAGAAAGTGAACTGTAAGCAAGCCTGGCTGCAATGCCCTCAATACCGCCCGGTGAGAGGAAGGTCACAGAATTTCCCAATCCGGGAAAATATTCCGGATCAGCCAGCGGAAATGAAATGTTCTTCATGATTTCTTTTATATCCGATCCAGGAGTAGAGGCCCAGTTAAAAGAGGCAGAGCCTGAATTATCTCCATCCACCAGACCACGCTGCTCCCAGATTGTCTTGCCATCAAGCTGTATTTTTAATATTTTTGCCAGATTTTCTAATTCCCAGGGCTCCCATACTTTCCGAAAATCCATGAACAGCGGCGGATTACCTCCCGAAAGCCAGGTCATGAACAACATGGTTAACAAGGCCTGAACATCTGCTTCGGTGGCATAAGGTAATACTGTTTTTTCGCCGTTATGATCGAAAGTGGTATTGAACAGAGACTCCATGATATCCGCGACGGGAAGCGGCCTACCTCTCAGGTCCGATCCCCACTCCAGCTGACTCATAAATCCGCCTCCCACCGCATTGAGATCTTTCATGAGATCCCGGACAATGAGGTACATGGCCAGACTCTGATTCAGTCTGAAATCATCATCATTATCCCGTAATTCAATCCTGTCCCCGGCATGTGAATCCAGCCAATGTCTCAGCTTCTGCAATTCCTTTTCATTATAGCTTTTTTTCGATAACATATCAGACAGAAGTTTCATATCCAGTCGCGTAATCTCTATTCCGAAGGAATTACGAGTAGCCAGAACATGAGGAAGTGCCGTTTCCATCCCCATGGAATCGTGTCCAAATATCACGATTCGTCGTCCTTTCAGCCCCTGGAAGGTTACAGCGGCGTAGGCCCAATCGATAAGTGCTGTTTTTGTTCGCTCGCTCATCACCGGATTCTGTCCGGTATCAGGCCAGTTTCCCACATTGATGTGAATGAGTTTTCCATACTGGGACAATGCCCCCGATACGGCATGGGTAAAAACGACACCCGGTCTGGGTCCGCTGTTTCCACAGGTGAAATTAATAGGCGTATCTTCCGGAAAATGGCTCAGCAATGATATAACGGTTAACTGTGGAAATGCCCAGGTATCAGGAACACCAATTAATATATTGACTCCCTGGTTTTTAAATTGCCTGGCAACAATATCAGCCTGAGGTTCACCGTCTATAAGTACATCCGAATAAACGACCGGCACGGCACTTCCGTCCGGCAGTTTTACCTCATCGGCTACAATATCCGCTGACATTTTTACAATATTGGCAGCTCTGGTACGGGAATCCGGATCGATTCGGGGATCACAGGTGGCAAACACGCCGATAACTGGCTTGTGAACCGGGAGATTCTTCTCTTTTGGAAGTCTGAGGGCTGGCATATTCTATCCTCTTGTTTGAGATCGAGTGTGAAATATTCAATCCCCCCAAAATTCCCAACTCATTATGAGACCTGACAATTCAAAAAAATTTTATTCGATTATTTCATCCGGATCCAGGAAAAATTCTGACTATTTCACCAGCAGCATTTTACGGGATAAGGAAAAATCGGTTGTATTCAGCTGGTAGAAATATAAACCGCTGGCCAGATGTGAAGCATTAAAGTTTATCTGATGATTTCCGGCCGTCATTTTTTTATCGACAACAGTTTCGACCAGCCGACCTAAAACGTCATAGATTTTCAGGGTAATATTTTCGGCTCTGGGAAGACTGAATGAAAACGTCGTAGATGGATTAAAGGGATTCGGATAATTCTGATCGAGCCGGAAATTATGTGGAAGTGAGCTCTTTGATGCACCTTCGATACCTACCCACGGTGTACTTGCTGCCAGCGCAACCGCTTCCTCGTAATCCACAATATAATGCCACCAGTTATTGAGAACGCCTTCATATACACCTTCGAAATAAGGCAGATGGCCGAACCACCAGCGCATGAATCCCCGCTGATAATCGCCACCCGGATAACTCCATTCCGATCTGTTCACCGTTCTGGTCTGATCCAGAAGGACCGGATATCGCTTCCAGTTATCGGCATATGTTTGAACATAATTGGTATTCGCATAATCGTAATCGGAAGTACCATTAGGCGGAAAATGAATATTGCCGATATGCGCTCCTCCGGGAACAACCATATCGATTCGGGTAAACAGTTCCCAGGGATTCGGATCGGGATTTGTTACCTCCCAGCGGCCATATACATAACGGATGGCACTTTCCGCGCGATGACCAACGCTATGGAGTGCCTCGGCAACACCCCGTTCGTAATTCCAGCCCATCACCGAGAGCAGTTTATTCAGACCGGGATGCGCCAGTGGCGGTGAATTGTACCAGAATGCTCCCGGTCCCATCAGCTGAGATTCATACATACCTCCAAAGGGAAAAGTATACACCCAGATTTCATCGATCGTACCATTGTTCCGCTTGGTATCAAAATCATAGTAATCGACCATGGCATTATAGTTAAACCTAATTCTTCCCTCAATTTCCGCCATGTATTGCATTGTTCCCGGCGTACTGCGTCCATATAATTTCGCATTGGAGGGTGTTAAATAATATATCAGGGTATCCATTGTCATGAATGTACTGTCGATCATGGTAAAAATCTGATCGTCATCGATGGTTTCAACTATCTGAAAATCAATGACATTATGGCTGGCATAGCGGAAATCTTCGATGATTTCCTGCACCAGGGTTACCGGATTCGCCCAGTTCCATACCTGATGAATACGTCGATTATTGACCGAATCGATAACAGGATTCTGAAGCACCAGTGCTACTTTTACCGTTTTGGTAGGTGCTTTCACCGATGTAAAATCATTAACAACTTCAGCCAATACTGAACCGCTGACACTTCCAGAGAGGGAGCGGACATTTACTGTAGTGGTTCCCAGGGATATTCCTGTGAGGTCACCTTCTTCACCGACTGTTGCTACAGATCCCTGTGAACTTGACCATACCAGGGGTTCGATTTCAGCAGGATATTCATAAGTATTGTTTTCTGCATCAAGGGCCACTACTTTCAACTGAAGAGTGGTACCGGGAATTACTTTCACAGGTCTGGGATATATATAGAGACTGGTAAGGGCTACCTCGCCACCCAGTTCCCATTCACCCAGATAAATAGTGGTCTGTGGATCATGTGCTTTGAACCGGACATAGAGTGCCAGTTGGTTACCCAGATCAACTGAATCCGCTGCAAATGCGGAATATGAACGCTGGTTTACCAGTAACTGATAACTTCCGGTGCCAGAATTCAGATCACTTTCAGTCATTGCTGTTTCCAGGCTCCAGACTCCCTGAGACCAGAAATAGACTTTACTTCGCTTAAAATTAACGGTATCGGTAAATGCCAATGTTATTATCAGGTCCTGGCTCTGAACACCGGCCATTGTATAGTTATTCCCATCAAAAACATTGTTGATCGTGTTCATACTGAAAGCAGGAGTTACTGTGGCCTGGATAGTTCCATTGTTAAGGCCATTCAGAACATCAACGGGTCTCTGAAGAATCATGTCTGCTTGCAAATTAGTGGTCAATACCACTAACAATGAAAAAACGGTCAATCTGCATACCGATAATAAATATTTCATTTAATTCTCCTTAATTCTCAACCAGTTTAAAATTATTTTCCATGGCGAAATCCCAGGCGCCCACGAAAATCCACCAGTTCCGGAGAGATTTGCCCTGATATTCCAATCCGTTGTCTCTTCCGGGAAGACTTTGCATCCATAATTTAAACCAATCCAGGCTGTTACAATTCCAGCGCTCGCAGTTCATTTTCTTTTTCCGCCCGCTGCCATCCGGTTTCCAGTCTTCTATATCACTTTCCACAAATGTGGGATTCGCCCAGTCATAATCCCTCTCGGCATTGGGTGGATAATGAGCCCAGCCTGCTCCTGGATGAATTATTTTATGAGAAGCATCACTGCCTACAAATTTTCCCCAGAAAAGGAGTTGATCCCATTCATCTTTGGGGGTATCATCACGGCCATCCACATAATTCAGCACGGCTTCGATCTGATGCATATGATCCTCAACCGCCTCTGATAATCCCCGCTGATAATTGTAATGGTAGAAGGTATAGGTACTCGAATAAACCGGTAAATCATCTTCATCCCGGCTGGAGTTACTCACATCTCCATATGGTCCGGCCATATTGGATTCCCATAGATGGACTTTTCCCCCATGATAACCCCACAGCCAGATCTCTTTCACCGATTCCTCTTCTATCCAGTATTTTCCGTTAATTTTTTCCATAATGGCATTATAATCGGTAAACGGTGTTTTGCGGAAAACACTTTTTTTCACAGGAAGCGGTTCCAGAAATTCAAAAGTTTTCACAATAGAATAATCAAGGCTGGGTTTAGCCTCCGGATTGCGATATGCCCGGTATCGTGAAGCATCCTCCAGGAATTCAACCAGGCGTTGTGTGATGCTGTCTGTTTTATGGCGGGTGTATTCCAGGCCGCGTCCCCAGTCTCCGGTTTTTTCAATATCAATGGAATCTCCTTCGACCGGAAAAAATTTAACTACCACTACAGGGATCTGAAACGGATCATTTTCAGGTTTTATCTGAGCGACCAGAATTATTGTTAGCGTTAACATCAAAATAACCGGTAAAATGAATAAATTTCTCATCGAATGTCCTTTTTAAGGGTAAGACAATATAAAAATATTTGTCTCTCAGTTCAAGATTTTTACGGAAAAACCGGGAGTCATAATATCCAATGTGTTGGTAAAGGTTTGTCAAAATAAATTTTGACAAATCCAGGTAAAGAAGAATGACATGGTAATACCTTCAGGTATCTAATCCTGGTATATTAAAATTTATTTTGATATACCAGAAACTGTGTTATGCGGTATTATCCAATTGGCCGGTATTAAGGGTG
>JAFGSO010000429.1 GCA_016934605.1 Calditrichota bacterium
CATATGTCGATCCATTATATGACACCAGCTCAAATATTTGCAGCATAAAATGATTAATTTTTTGTCAACTATTTTAGGACAATACAGCAGTTGGCAAAACAAGAAGACAAGATTACAAGAGAACAAGCCTGTCTGGCCGAAGGACAGGATACAAGAAAACAAGAAAATCAGTACAAAATAAAAAATATTGAGAAATTCATTCTGTCGAAAAACCTGTCCCGTCGGGACAGATGATTTTAGCCAGCGACCAAAATTAGGCTCAAGGAGCAAGGAGCAAGGCAAGGTTCAAAAAAAGAGCCAATAACCAGAAATCCGGAGCTAGTAGCCAGCATCCAGGAGCCAGGAACCAGGAGCCAGGAACCAGCATCCAGTATCCAGGAACCAGCATCCAGTATCCAGGAGCCAGGAACCGAACCAGCATCAGAAAAAATTAAAAGCGCTTTTATCCGGATTCATTTATTCATAATATTTTTTAAAAATCATAAACAAATCATGCGGGAGATTTTATGATAGGCCGTAACACCGTTGGAGATACTCCCCATATTTCCGGGTCAACTTATGTCCATCCAACTGCCATTTTACAGGGAAATGTTGTTATAGAAGAAAATTGTTTCATCGGGCCCATGGCCATTATCCGGGCTGATGAGGTAGATGATGACGGCAAGGTACAGCCGATTATTATAAAATCAAATTGCAACATTCAGGATGGTGTTATTATTCACTCCGCCAGAGGCAAATCAGTACATATCGGGCCTGAAGTATCTATCACTCATGGTGCCATTGTTCATGGCCCCTGCACTATTGAATCCGGCTGTCTGATCGGTTTTAACTCCGTAGTCTATAATGCATTTCTCGAAAAGGATGTCGTGGTATTACATAATGCCGTTGTGGAGATGGTGACAATTCCCTCGCGCAAGGTAGTGCCTGCCAATAGCACTATCATTTATCCGGAAGATTTCAGTAGTCTCCAGGAATATACACCTGCCATTGAAAAATTCTGCAGAAAAGTGATTGATACTTATCAGAAACTGACCTATGGTTATCTGGCGGAAGCCAAATAGTTACATCCATCCACTCAATTCACCATTTGGATTCTTTTCTTCCCGTTCCGGTTCTCTGCTATTTTGACTGACCTTTAGAAACATTTATCTCCGAATTCTCTCGTCCAACAAAGATAAAATCCCGGCCATTCCCTTAAAAATCAATTTCCGATCGATTTAATGTGATTACGAACGATAATTAATTATGTATGAAAAAAAATGTTGCATACAATTTTTTTATATACTTGCATCGAAAATTTCTTAAGTATAAAATGACTTTTGGTTGCCAAATAAGAGTTATACTGTATGTGCCGATTTATTGTTTACTGGGGTAACAAACCCACGAGATTGTCTGATTGGATATTAAAAAGTTCCAACTGTCTACTGGAACAAAGCCGCCATGACCGGTCTCACAGACCTAATCCGGATGGCTGGGGATTTACATTCAGAGAAGGTGAAAAACTGGTTCTGAAAAAGAATTCAAGACCCGCTTTTGAGGATGAGGAATTCAGAACGGCTGCGAAGGGAATCGTCACTGATCTACTTTTTGCTCATGTACGGCGTAAATCGCAAGGAACCATCAGTCTGGAAAATACCCATCCCTTCGTGCATGAGCAATGGCTTTTTATGCATAACGGTAATATTCCTAATTTCGAATTTTATAAAAATCAGTTAAGCTCCAGACTCCCCCGGAACTCTATCATCAACACTGAAGGAACCACTGACAGTGAATATCTTTTCAAATATTTTATCTACTGGTTCCGTCAGAAAATAAATTGTGATATTTATTGTATCCTGAATATCATTTACAGTATAATACACGAATTAATTGATCTTACTGACGAAGATACCCGGGCGGATCTGGCATTAAATTTTATGCTCTCCAACGGAAAATTCGTACTCGGATTTCGTCGGAACCGCACCCTGTATTATCAGTGTTCCGAGAATTCTGTGATCATAGCCTCGGAAATCATCGGACCAGTGGAAAACTGGAACGAGGTCCCTGAGAATCATTTCATTGTTGCAACTGCACCCGATCATGTTCAACTGGCTGCCTACAATATCGAATTGAAACAGGAATCATTTTCAATAACGACCTGATATTTTCAGAGAAAAATAGACACAAAAAAGCAGCGCTCTTTACCATTCGGGAATCACTGCACATTGGCGAAACGCATGAAAAATTCTGAAAAGACCTTGCAGATAGACATTCTGGCTTTCGGTGCGCACCCCGATGATGTTGAACTGGGTTGTGGAGGATCCCTGTTTAAACTGAAAAAACTGGGATACCGGACAGGTATTGTGGATCTAACCGAAGGAGAGCTGGGGAGTCGTGGGACGGTAGCAGAACGTTATAAAGAAGCTGCTGAATCGGCAGAAATTCTGGAAGTTGACGAGCGAACAAATCTGAAAATTCCTGATGGTCAGATTCTGAATAATCAAGAAAACAGAAAAAAGATCATCAGGCTTATCAGAAAACACCAACCGGTTCTGATTATTGCTCCTTATCCGGAAGACCGTCATCCGGATCATGGAAACAGTTCTCGCCTGATCACCGAAGCCTGGTTTTTTTCCGGGGTCAAAAAAGTCCTGCCTGAAATTCCGCCCCATCGCCCTTTCCGGGTTCTTTACTACATGGCCAAATACGAATTTGAACCGAGTTTTGTTATGGACATCACCGGCGAATTTGATACAAAATTTCGGGCTCTACAGGCATATAAGTCACAATTTTACAATCCGGAATGGCCGGAAGAACAAACCTTTATATCCTCCCGCTGGTTCATGGATTCGGTCGAATTCCGGGCACGGCATTTCGGCTGGATGGCCGGCGTTAAATATGGAGAACCATTCTGGATACGAGAACCCCTGGCACTGGACGATCCCGTCCCCATATTTTCCCGCAAAATTTTATAAGAGTTTCTGCGCGCTATCAGCTCAAAAATAGTTATGCGGAGAACACGGAGGTTTATAAATTACAACAAATTAATGAATATATCCCGCTAAAATTTTTGGATCAAAATTCGATTTCGAAAAAACCGTTGTTCAACCGTAAATCCAGAACAGTATATAAAATATAACCTTTTTCAGTTAGGTCCATATAAATAATACCTCAAAATAATCTTTCATCCCCTATTTTGATTTCATTTCACAGACACCATCCCAATCGGGAGGCGGTGGTTGCTTGCTGAATTCACGGCAACGGTCCAGGTAAACCCGTGACGGTCCATCATCCGGATCGTAAGTGAGTGCCTTTTCAAAATGAATCATCCCCTGCTGCCAGTTACGTAAGAGATATTCTTTAAATCCTCTCTTATAATCCAGAATCAGATTTTTTCTGCTTTCCGGAATTGATTCTTCCCTCCTGGCGATGAGTTCATAGGTTCGAACCGGATTTTTTTTGCCAGTCACCCGAAGCAGATCCAGTGGTCTGGTCACAAATTTTTCCTGGACCAGATCGAAAGTTGCCTCTCCCATCATAATATTGGTGCGATAAATCCGGTTGGCACTTTCCAGCCGGGAAGCGAGGTTCACTGAATCGCCTACGACGGTGTAGTCGAAACGGTTTTCCGATCCCATATTTCCGACAATCATCTCTCCTGAATTTATTCCAATCCTCACACGGATGTAGGGTCTGTCGATTTTTTGCCAGTATTCATTTAATATACCGAGTTGTTTCTGCATTTCCAGAGCCGCCAGGCAAGCCAGTTCCGCACTATTGGGAAGTTCAACCGGTGCGCCGAAAATTGCCATAATAGCATCACCTTCGTATTTGTCAAGCATACCCCGGTTCTCTAATACCACATTGGTCATGCTGGTGAGATAATTATTCAGCAGATGGACCAGCTTTGTCGGCTCCATTTTTTCGGACATGGAGGTAAATCCTTCAATATCAGAAAAAAGAACCGTGCAGAATTTCTTTTCTCCGCCCAGTTTAACCATCTCCGGATTCTTTAAAAGCACATCTACAACAGCAGGCGAGACATAATGGGAAAAAACTTTACGAATCTGGCGTTTATCCTTCTCCTCAAATAAATAACGGTAAATATAGGTAACAATGAATACAATGATGAGTGCAAATATGAGCGGAAATACCGGTAGCCAGAATGAATACTGCTCCAGCAGGATTATTCCGGCCAGAAGAACGAGGAAAAGAATGAGTGCTGTAAGGAGTATACTGCCAAGGGGCCGGGGAAATATTAGAATTATCCCGGCCACCAGACTGAACATCAGAATGAGAATAAACTGGGAAAGATTTTTCATTTGATAGATGTAGAGACCGTTCAGCAGCTGATAGATCACATTGGCATTTACCTCCACACCGGGAAATGCCGGTTGTAGAGGTGTTGTCCGTAAATCATAAAAACCCGGCAGAGAAGTACCCACCAGCACAATTTTGTCCCTGAAGTAATTTTTTTGCATAAAGCCCATCAGTACATCATAAAATGACAGATACCGGAACGATTTGAAACCGCCGGCATAGTGAATCAGCATTTGGCCATAACTATCCACCGGTACGCGGCTTTCGGTACCGGTGCTGTCCAGTAGAATTATGTCAAGATTTTTTTCATCGAATTCAATAGATTGAATTCCTTTCATTCTCATGGCTATTTCCACCGAAAAAGCCGGGTAAACATGCTGGTTAAAACGCGAAAGCACCGGCAAACGCCGAAGAACCCCATCAGGATCCGGGAACATTCCGACATAACCGGCCGTCATTCCTGCATTGAGAAATCCGGGATAGGTTGGTTCAAAGCGGTCCTGTGACATCAGCCGGATAAGAAACTCGTCCGGTACCTGGTAAGTAAATTTTCTATAATTCAGATCGGGGGGTTCATTGACCATGGCCGGCCGGTAATGCTCCATATCGGCTGTGGAAAAATAGAACGCGTTACACACCTTCCCGGTTTCTTCCATGGCCTGCTGAAATTCCCGGTCCTCTTCCGGGTGACGGGGATTTGGATCGAATATAAAGTCCAGACCAATAAGAGACACTTCCGCTTCATCCAGATAGCGGATTAAACGTATCCAGTAATCACGCGGCCAAGTGTAGTAACTTCCCAGTTTCTGAATACTTCGCTCATCCACATCAATAATCACGATTTCTTCAATTGGATTGGGAGGCGGTTCCACTGCCCGCCGTAATCGCCAGTCATAAGTTTGAGACTCCAGGCGGAAAAAAAACTGGGCAAAGAAATACTGGGTAAGTAACCATACAAACAAACCGGTGAATAAACCGACCAGAATGCCGGTAAGCAACTTTTTTCTCCAGGGATGGGTCATGAAATTTTCGGCTCCCGCATTGTGGACTGATATTTTTTTATAAGTGAAATTAATTCTGCCAGATCGTCATGATTATTATAAAAATGTGGAGAAATCCGGATTTTCCGGTCACGCAACGAAACAAACACTCTCCTGTCCCGCAGGTAATTGAAGAGTTCTTCAGCCTTGGAATGAAAAAAGGTGACAATACCGGAACGGTGTTTTATATTTACATCACCAAAAATTTCAAATCCGGCCTCCTGCAAAGAGCATATCAGGAATTCGGTATTTGTCAGTATTTTCTCTTCGATAGTATCAATGCCAATGTTCAGCATCATATCAAGAGTTGCGGTAGCTGTTATCATGGCCATGGTATTCATACTGCCCGGTTCAAACCGCTGAGCCGAATCCGCAAAAGGTTGAGTATAATTGAAGAAATCGAAAGGAGTTTCCAGGCCCATCCAGCCGGCCTGCGCCGGATAGAGACGTGGGAAGATACGCGGTGAGATATAGACGACTCCGAGACCGGCAGGCCACATCAGCCATTTATGACCCCCGCTGGCCAAAAAATCAATTCCCAGCTGATTCATATCCATTCTCAAGGCCCCGAGTCCCTGGATGGCATCAACGCTGAAAATAATGTCATGCTCCCGGCAAATAGAGGAAATCGCCGCGAGATCATTCCGAAAACCGTTCAGAAACTCAACAAAACTGATGGATAAGAGTCGCGTCTGTGGCCGTATGGCTTTTTGGAGGTCATCCGGATCGATAATACCGTTGCGGTGTTTCACAAAATCCACCGATACACCCAGACGTTGAAGGTTGGTAAATGGGATAACATTGGCAGGAAATTCAAAATCGTTCAACAGAATCCGGTCCCCCGCTTTCCATTCCAGACCGAGAGCCAGAATATTCAATCCGGCGGAGGTGTTGGAAACCAGGGCGATGTTGTCCGGAAG
>JAFGSO010000430.1 GCA_016934605.1 Calditrichota bacterium
AAATAGCAGTAATATCCGCCACTGCTCATTCCCAGAAACTGTGACAGATAATGCTTATAGCGGAATCCAGTTCCGAAGAAATCGCCCACCGGTACTTCAACAGAGGGATTTTTTTCATCATCCCAGTACATGCGAAGCACAATGCGCCTTAAAAAATAGGGATCGCGTGAGTCAATAGTAATCCATATCCGGGTAATGACTCCGGGACCCTCCATCTGCGCAATGGTCGCTTTCTGTCCATCCAGCAGATTAATCCGGTCATTGTTTCCGCCGGTGGTATCGTAACTGGAAATCTGGTAAAACCGGCTGTTTTTCAGATACGGTAACCGGGACGGATCTAATAAATTCTCAATCTCCGACTGTGCAAATACTGAAACAGCAAACAAAAGTACAAAAATACCTGAAAACCATCTGATTGTCATTTTAATGTCCCCGTAGTTTTATTTAATTTTTCGCACTAAATCCTGACCTGAATAATTCAACTAAACCCGTTCCAGTAGTGCACAGAGTTATGAAAGTTTTTATCATAAAAGAATTTATCATTTGAGAGTGGCTAAAAATTTGTTTTGTCATATCTGATCCATAAATCTCATAATTTTTATATTTGTTCTTCTCTTTTCTCTTTTTTCTTTTTTCTTTTTTCTTTTTAGTGAATCCTACTAACTGCCCTCAGTATCTGTGGTCCATAAATAGCCGCAGAGACACGGAGAACACAGAGAAAAAAGATTATTGCCTTGTATTTTCATGTTAAAGTTTATGAAATAATAAAGCTATAATTATTCCCATATATCCCCAGCAAAAATTTTACCGGCTGTCTTGCACGCAGCGGAATCCGACAGTGGCATTCCGATCGAAAACGGGGCTCACCAGGTACATCAGTTGATGCTTATCAAGAGATTGCGGTCCGCCTTTTACATACCACCAGCTGGATGTGGGATCGTAATAGCTTCCGCCTCGCATGATAACATAATAGTAAGAACCATTATCATAGACATCCGAGGTCAGCTGCCAGACATTCCCCACCAGATCCATCACACCATAGGGACTCGCGCCTGACGGGAATGAATCAACCGGCGTCGAATGGGAAATAGCAACATTGCATTTCGCAGAATCGAATTCGACTCCCCAGGGCCATAATCGTCCGTCGCGACCCTGAGCGGCCAGCTGCCATTCCAATTCCGTCGGTAGACGTTTTCCAGCCCAGCTGCAATACGCCCTGGCATCTTCCAGGCTTACATTTACCACGGGATGATTTTCAAGACCCGGGGGAATCCGCCCATCAATCCAGTGTTTCAGAAAATTGAGCACATCCTCGGGCTGATAACCGGTCGCTTCCAGAAATTCCCGATAACTGGCATTGGTAACCGGATATTTATCGATATAGAATTCCTTGACTACAAAGGATTTATCTTCCCGATACTTTTGAGGATAGCGAACAGTTGCCGATTCGTCATTTGCTGTGAGATTTACTCGCAGACTCCCGGCCGGTATTTTTATCATTCCATCGGGAATTGTCTCAGCCGTTTCAGTGAATTCCGGCTGTGAGATCAGACGGGCGGTTCCGGGAATAATATGCACCACCCGTTCATCCAGCAGGATTCCCTTACCGAGTAATTGCACAACCACCTTCCCTTCGTACCTTCCGAACAAATCGAGTATAGAATGCCCGTAACTTCCTGAAGAGAATGTTTGAGGAACATTTTGATAAGAAGGATCCCCAGTCCAAATTCGGATTTCATCGCCCCCGCCAGATGCAAAAAACAGTGAATCATACTCTAATTTTACTTCAAGAATCTTCTGAAATTCTGCCACACATCCGGCACTTCCTTCCCGGCGGGTATTCATCCACTGGCGGTTAAAGGCATCCAGGTTGACAGATGCGAATAATTTTTGATCGATGGTGTCCGGCAGGATCTCTTCATGATGCCAGAGATCAACCAGATGTGTATTGTTACCTGCTTCAATTTCAAAAAGAGAACCGCTAAATCCTTCCGGGACAAGGCTGAACATGGTATAAAGCGTTTTATTCGTTCCTGGCCACTTATTTATCCAGATGGAATCCTGACGAGAGCTGATAAGCGGCACCCAATCTGGTACCAGAAAGTTACTGCTGTTTTCCCGCAATATTCTGGTCGTTTTACCCAGATAGCGATACATATCTTGCCGCCACTCAGGCCGGCCGGGATGAAAAGTATTCAGTTCCATACCGTATCCATTGAAAAATGCCAGGGAAATATCGCGTTTTAAATGACCGTCCCAGAGCTGTCCGACGCGGAAAATAGCAAAATCCGGTTTGATCAATTTATTCAGATTAAGAGGTGGCGGCATCCGGATAGCATCGTGAACGCGGCCGGAAACAATACCCGGCATGTCGCGCGGTACTGCCATTCCTTCGCTGTACATCACCACACCCGGTTTCACCCTGTCAGCTGCTTCCTGAAGTTCTTTACTGGAACTCCCCCGGGTATCCAGGACTACCCCATCGGCATCCGTTTCTTCGATGAGTCTGGCCATTCCCTTCAGCGGATCTTCCATTCGGGTACTCTGATCCCAGGGATTGAAAGCAATGAAAAAACGGGTACCGAGGGACCTGGCCAGGCCGGAAATTTCTCTCAGTTTTTCCAGTCCCCCGGGGATATCTCCATACATATCCCATTGATTACGCTGATCAATTCCCAGACGAGGCCAGGTAGGCCAGAGGCCGTAAATATCATATCCGCCGAAAAGATTCATTCCCTCTTCCAGAAATTCCCCGAACTGATATCCCCCCTTCACCGGATCATAGAATTCATGATCCCAGGCCATCTGCATGCCGATAATATATTCATGGCGAATCCATTGCAAATCTTTCCGCTGATAAAGAGATAGATCAAATTTTTCCAGATCATATAGCCAGCGTTCCTGAAAGACTCTTTTCAGGGCATCCTGCCAGGATCCTCTAACAGATTCCACATAGATGGTATATGTAACACTGGCAGCGGGAGGCAACAGGGTCCACCAGCGTCTTTTAATACCATTTTTATGATCGGTTCGGCGGCAGAGCGCAGAAATGTGGGTTGAATCTTCCAAAAGGATATCACTGTAGCCAAGTTCCCAGGCATTATCCGGCAGTATCACACCAACCGGACCCAGACCGGGCCGGAATAATTTGGTCCGGGCCAGCGCCCAGGGACCTGATGCGGTAATGTAGATATGCTCGGGAGATTGTCCAAAAGGAACCACATTTGCTATTTTTACCGTATCAGAAGATTGATTTCTGAACAGGACAGTTGCCCTCCATCCGTGTTTAAAGCCCTGCCGGGATTGGATCTCAGCTGTCAATCCTTTTTTTAGGGAAATTTTATATGGCCTTTTTGGGGAAATGATTTCAGATTGATCCGATGACAGTAAAGAA
>JAFGSO010000431.1 GCA_016934605.1 Calditrichota bacterium
CTATTCAACATAATATCAGCAGTTATCTTCCTGCTTCTGGCTGTCTCTTGCAGAAAACTGGAGATACCCGATGACGGTTTCATCCCGACCATCCCTGAAGAAACTCTTGCCAGAAACACCTGGATAAAAGATAACATGGACATTTATTACTACTGGAATGATAAAATACCGGCAGACGTGGACTACAGAACAGAAACAGATTCAAAGGTCCTTTTTGAGAAATTACTATACAGGGAAAAAGATAAATGGTCAACTATTACTGAAGAATTTGTTCCATTAAATGACGAATTAAATGGCATTCCCATAACTATGGGTTATTATCCGGTTTTCTACAGAACCAGCCCTTTGTCTGATAATGTAATTGCTGTTGTAGCTTATGTTTATCCTCAATCTATCGCTCATGAAGTCGGCCTTGAGCGAGGAGATATCATCCTCTCTATTAATGAGATTGAGCTTGACACCGTTAATTACTACAGCTTGTATTCCGGCGACAGCTATTCTGTGCAACTGGGAATGATCACGGAAAATAATTTTGAATTTACCGGGGAATCACTGAACATGACAGCCCGGCGGACATACACTGATCCGTCCATTTATCATGAAATATTTGATATTGAGGGCTACAAGATAGGATATTTTGTTTATTCTGAATTTATCTCCGGCGAACAGGGTGAATACCTTCTTACCATGGATAATATCTTCAATAAATTCAAGGCAGCAAATATTTCAGAACTGATAATTGATCTGCGATATAATCCAGGGGGTAATATTTATGCCGCCGTACATCTGGCTTCACAGATTGCTCCTTCAGCTGCCATTTTAAACGAAATGACAATCATTGATCTTCAATATAATAATGGGCTGCAGGCCTACCTCGAGTATTACGGTTATACGAATTACCTCCATTACAACTTTGATGCGATTTCTTCCAATGTTAACATGCAGCGTGTTTATATTCTTACGACATCGCGATCAGCATCTGCAAGCGAGTTACTGATAACAGGGCTCGAACCTTATATGGATGTAGTCCAGATAGGAGACACAACCTATGGAAAGTATGCAGGCTCCTGGGTCATTCCTGACGACAGCAGTAAATGGGCTATGATGCCAATTGTAACAAAATATTCAAACTCCGAAGGTTTCACTGATTTTGAAGAAGGCCTTGCCCCAGATCATGAAATAGAAGATGATCTGTTTTCTGCAGTTCCCTTTGGTGATACTTCGGATCCTCTGGTTGCCAAAGCTATTGAACTGGCAACAGGTAGCTCCGTTACTCCAAAAAGCTCAAAGGGAGAATTATGGGAGAAATACATACAGTTAAGCCCCGGGAAAATGAATCGCAGGAAAAATTTATTGATCCTGCCGGGATTAGACCAGATGAGGAAGTAGCGTGATCCATTTAAGTATTACCCATAAAAGTAAAAATGATTTCAGGAATTCTCAGTACAATATTTTTTGAAATCCGAAGGGCAACAAGCTTCCCGGTCAGGGTCTTCCGGACTGAGAACTTCCGTCAAGCGGTCTTACAATGATCCTTCAGGTATATTTTCTTCATTCCCGGAATATCCTGACCATGGAAGATCAATCTGTTCCCATGCAATTTCATGACCCGGATCTGCCCATAAAGTCTTATTCTTCAACCTGAAACTCAGCAGCAATCTGTATTCCCTCCCATTAATATTGTCAGGTTTACTGAAGGGAATAACAAATATTCCTGACTCCAGAGATGGTAAATTTGTTGTCATCTCTCCGGTTTCAACTATTTCCGCATCTGCCTGCAGCATCCATACACACTGCAGTTCATTGAGATCTGTAAAAAGGAATCTGTTCGTAATTCTAAAAACCTTTTCCTCCAGAGAAACAGGTTCATCTGTTACAGGTTGTGCGGATTTTTTTATCTGCCACATTTCATGTTGCGACCTTCGGTCGGGCCAGATTGTTCCATAGGTGCGGCCCCCTATACCATAACTGAAAAAATCTCCCTCATTATAACCCGTTTCACGGCCATTTATCCAAACAAATGATGCGGAAGCCGTTTTTTCCATACGAAGAAATATTTCCTTGTTTTTCCATGAAGAAGGAACTGTAAATGTTTTCCTGTACAGACCGGCAGGATTATACTCTCTGGGAACATCAGGAGGATCCGGCGGAAACGGAGTGTTTATATTCCGGAACAGGGGATCACCGAACCCCTGCATCTCCCAGTTCGAAGGCACAGTTATTGCAGTCCATTTTCTGTCATTGAAATCCACAGCATAAAATCCGGCCGGTGTAGCCTCCGGGGTATCGGAATAATAAAATTTCCAGGGACCGTTCAAAGATATAAAAGCCGATGATTTTTCTCTGTCGTTGATCAGAGCCTCACTAACAGATGAATATGGCACTATTGGGGTATGTCCCTCTTCCTGGTTCAGTTCATAGACTGCGGTATTCTCAAGAAAGGAATAGATACTTTTTTCCGGAGAAATTGTTCTGGGAAACCGCCAGGCCTGAAATTGCCGAAAATAAGATAACTGAAGAAAGGATCTTTTTCATCATAATATAGTTTTGATTTTATAGGTCACATAGCTTCCCGCCTGAGCGTGAAAAGCCGTCCCGCCGGAGCGGGATAAACCGTTCCGGCGGAGTGGGATAAGCCGTTCCGCCTGAACGGGATGAAGGTTTCATATTTCTGATTCTATTAGAAAGGAAAAATACAGAAAATTTTTGGACCCTCCTTTTCGCAATTATTTCATAAATTCGCTGTTTCAACTATTAGAACTTACAATCTTAAATTCGTAAAAATGAAAAGGCTACGTTTTCTCAGTTTTCTCCTCAGCACGGCGATAATTATCCTGTCGGTTTCATCATGTAAAAAATCATCCGCCGACAAACTCAGTCTTGAATTTGAGAAATATATAATGTCTAACGGGTTACAGGTCATTCTTCATACAGATCATTCTGATCCTATGATCTCATATGCTATTTTATATCATGTGGGGTCCAGCAGGGAGACTCCGGGCCGTACCGGTTTTGCCCACCTTTTTGAGCATCTTCTCTTTATGGGCTCAGAAAATGTAGAGCCAGGAAGGTTCGATATGGTTCTGGAAAGCATGGGAGCTTCAAATAATGGTGGTACCAGCAGGGATTTTACAGTGTATTACGAGGTATTTCCAAAAAATGCTCTCGAGAAGGTATTCTGGCTGGAATCAGACCGTATGGGATTTTTCATTAATTCTGTAACTCCTCCTTCCCTGGCTCTCCAGCAGAATGTTGTCCAGAATGAAAAAAGGCAGAATTATGACAATGCACCATACGGTTTTACTGATTATGTGATCTGCAAAAACCTTTATCCAGAAGGCCATCCGTACAGCTGGGAAGTTATCGGAGAGATGGAAGATATAAAGAATGCAAGTCTTGATGACGTTAAAAATTATTACAATAATTTTTATGGTCCTAATAATGCCACACTTGTCCTGGCAGGTGATTTTAATCCTGATTCAGTTAAGATACTGATCAATAAATATTTCGGAGAAATCAAACCTCACGGTGAAGTAA
>JAFGSO010000432.1 GCA_016934605.1 Calditrichota bacterium
GAACCAGCTTCAAATCAAGGTACATTAGTGAATTGTTCGTAATTGACTTATATCAAAAAATTTCGGAGCTAAGGCAATAATCATATATTTTTAAAACATCCTGACAAAATTATTGTGAAAAATCAAATCCTCATAGAAAAGCATTTATTCATTTCACAATTCCTGATAACTGGTAAAGGAAATTTTATCCGGATCACCTGTCAGATATGGACCGATAATCTCATTTTCCCATTTTTTCCAGTTCTCAGGATATTTTTCCTTTTTAAAAGGATTATCCAAAGGACCCCACAACTTTTCCCAGCTGGACAAATCCCGGTAAATCCAGAGGGCTGCATACTGATTTCGGCGTGCACCGCGGATACCTTTCATAAGAGAATAATTTTCCAGTCCGGGAAGTTTCAGAATTCCCCTCTCTCTGGCAGAACTTATGGATTTTTCGAAAGAATTGACACTGACTCCCGGTTTTAATGAATATTCATGGATACTGATAATACGGGACATTTTCCAATAATCCTCCTCTTAGATATCATGAAGTTAAATTTTACCATCGGAAAAATTATCTTCATCTGATTTATTTACTGTTCACGGCAGCATAAATTTCATGGTGATACCGGCTGGGCCTGGTTCCAAGAAGTTTTATCTCACGAAAGCCCCGGTTCAGTGAAAGTCTTTCCCAGCTGTCATAGCAGATGGGATAAGGCAATTAGGAATTGCCGCGGACAATATTGTATTCTACCAGGATGAATCGCCCATTCTCTTTCAGATAATTCAAAAATTTGCTAATGAGCTCTGCTTTAGCTTCAATATAATGAAGCGCGTTCGCCATGATAATGCCCTTAAGAGGTGGTAAAGAAAGGGAGCCTGTGAAATCACGATACAGGAAATGAATGGAAGGAATATTTTGCATGCCATTAAATTTTTGTTCCTGTTTATGAAGAGATGATCGACTCTTGTCGATCGAGAAAATAGTTGCCCGGGTATCCAAAATTTCAGCAATGGCGTGTGTAAATAAGCCTGTTCCCGAGCCAAAATCGGCCCAGTTACCGGAAAGTGTTTGGATTCCCTCTCTGATAAAATCGATACGTTCCTGGTGGTTCATATATATGATGTATCTTTTAACCAAGATTCGAATTGAATAGACTGTTGCATCACTGGCAGGCATATTTCAGAAGAAGTCATTCCAATTGCGATAAAAACTGTTCGCGTCTGTTCGACTCTATTTCAAAAACTCATGCCCAGGCTGAAGCTGAATATGTTCAGAACGCGATCATCCTTCCCGAATCGGTTTTTATCGGTTACCCACAAGTAACGGGTACCAATCTCAGAACTAAAGACTAACTGTTTATAAATCGTTACCTGCATATTCACTCCCGGTCCGCTGGAAAGCAGGTTGTGTGAAAGCTGGTCCCCGGTGTTGGTGGAAATATCTAATCCCATCAGATTAATATAGGGAGATATGGTAAGCCTGCTCCCAATCCGGAAATAGTAATGGAAATTTTCAAAAAGCAGAAAAATGAGCAGATCTTCATCGGGTTCCAGTAAAATGGCTGAAACAGTGAACATAAGAATTCCGAGTGGTGGTAAATGAAGATAGGCAAGATCCCGATTCCCCCAACCGAACAAAATAGAACCTGAGATGCCGACCGGATAATTCATACTGGCCTCGCCATTCAGGCCTGCAAAATTCAGATTATAATCGAGGGGCAGATTTCTGTACTGATATTCACCAGCCAGCCGAAAGCGAATATCGTACGGCTCACTGGTTGTCGGTTTAATCTGAGCTCTTGCCATTGAAACAGACCCCAGAAAGATTACAGCTGCTATGATAACAATAATTATTCTGGGGACGTTTAAATTAACAAATGAAAAATTTTTTGACATTACCGACTGTTCTCTGAAGTGATGACTGCAATTATTTTATAAATTGAATAAATGATTCGCTTGAATTTTTTCCTCATATGCCAGCCTGGTACGGGTTTTTCCCGCTGATGCCTCATGAAATATCTATTATAATCTAATCTCAAGCAACGAAATTGTCAACCTTGCAGATTATTATGAGATAAGATGAATGATGTTGAATCGGGATAATCGTTTCATTAGATTTGCAGAAACAGTTTGTGTTTTCAGCGCTAAGGTCAATAATTCAGAAAATACATTTGAAAAACAAACATTAAGTAAATAAAAGAAAGTATCTGTCATACGGAAGAAACCCATTTTAAAATCGAACGTATAGCTTGCGAGGTAAAAATCTACAGTAAGTAAAACATTTTTATGATTTATAAATAATGTTGAAACAAACGCAATCAAAATTTGACAGTAACTGGTTGAATGCAGAGAAAGCAGATAAATATCTGCGAAGGCTACACTCGCTCATGAAAAGTCAGAAACCGTATCTGGACAGCCGTTTGACCCTTACGGATCTGGCTACCATGATAGACCTGCCTCCACAATATCTCTCTCAATTATTTAACGAATATATTAAAGAAAATTATTTTGATTATATCACCAAATGGCGGATCGAAGAAGCTGAAAGATTATTAAAAAGAGGCGATAAAGATATGAATATAGATGATGTTGGTCGGGAGGCCGGTTTTAATTCACCTGCTTCGTTCAATTCGGCATTTATAAAATTCAGGGGTATGGGCCCTGGTGAGTTTCGCGAAAAAAGCGGGAAATAAATCTATGCTGTCTACTGAGAGACCTTCTTCAATCGGGAGATAAGGGAGGAATCATGATGGTGGGAATTTTTAGTGATATGAATCCTTCACTAATTATAGATTGAATCCGCTAAAGTGTTATAGCGAGGAGCTAATATGGTTTTAGCTGAATTTTCCATGTTCCCCACTGACAAAGGTGAAAGCGTCAGTTCTTATGTGTCCCAGATACTGGATATTATTGACAAAAGTGGAATTACCTATCAACTGACTCCCATGGGAACTATCCTGGAGGGAAACTGGCATGAAGTGATTGGTGTCATTACTGAGTGCTTTCAAGTTTTGGAATCTCAGTCAAACCGGATCACCGTTTTTATGAAAGTGGATTACCGTAAAAGTGACCAGTCGCGGATGAAATCGAAAACGGAAAAGCTCGAAAAAATGTTAAACCGTAAACTGAAAACCTCGTGATTGAGGCTAGGTCACAATCCCGAACGCCACAAGCAGAAATCCTGAACCATTTATGACAGTATGAATAATGATGTCAGGCCAGGTGCTGCGGGTTACCTGTACCAGAAAGGCTGTAATAAATATGATAGGAATGAGCGTCAACATCAGATACCAACCGAATGGGAGGTGAAATAAAAGCCAGAAAAATCCGTGCACCAGCCAGGTGTTATCCTCCAAAACAAGTTCCTGCCTCGGGAAAATAGTACCTCTCCAGTATAATCCCTCTCCCAAAATATTAAAAATGAACATCGGTATCCAGGTGGCCAGTATCCACATCTTTCCTACCTGTAATGGCTTCAGCTGCATAAAAGATGGCTGGGCAGAAAAGTCAGTATAAAAATGCCTGCCAATAATAAGCATGAGATAGGTCAATCCTGCTGTGGCAATAATTCCGCTAATGCTGAGAAGCAGTATTCCGGAAGAAAATCTGTCTAGCCGAAATCTCTTTGCCGGTTCCCGGAAGTTAAGGTTTATACCTTCTTTTTTTATGAAAATAAAGGAAGCGATAAACATGGGAAGAAAAACCAGAAATCCGCCGCCGATATACCAGCATACAATGGCAGGTAAACCTGTCCACTGGTGCAGCAATGGAATACCGAGGTGGGTTGCTGTGTAAAGCAGCAGTGCAGGTATTCCAAAATAGAAAACAGAACCAGCACTTCCCAGCGGTTTTAGTTTTTTTTCATTCATAAAAGCTGTTTTATCCGGATTAGCTGATGGCTTTCATTATTCCCGTGAGGATAATTTAATAATAATTCTGTCAGCTAGCCGGATTATCGCTGTCTATTTCTCAGATTTATCTGCATCTTCCTGCAGTAGCCTCATATAGGCAATAATATGCATTATCTGCTGGTCTGTGAGTGCCGGATTTCCTCCTTTGGGAGGCATGGGAATACCGGTTGTGTTCCGTGGATCATCAACTGTTCTGCCTTCATTCACATACTTCAGTAGTTCTGCATCACTCAAGGAGTCGACATACTCACTGTGGACCAGATCTTTTCCGAGCCCTTTCACACCAAGACCATTTTCTCCATGACAGACCGAACAGTTCTGGACGTAGAGAGACTTTCCGGCCTCAGCATCCCCCTTAATCAGATCGCTCTTTTCGGAACTCGCTTTTTGCTCAGTTTTCTGCATCTGTGCCGAAGAATTATCACCACCATCACAACCGGTGGTCAGGAAGAAAACCATGGAAAAAGAAACCAGCAGAATCCAGGTAGTTTTGAGTATCTGCATTCCAAATACCTCCAGTATATATTGTATTTACAGTTCAAATTGCAAGTTACAGGATTTTAACCATATTGTCAATTATACTCTTGAAAATGATACTCGGGATTTCTCAGGCTATCTGCCGGAATGAGCTGTCCACTGTAACGATTTTTGAGTTGTTGTACTCCATCTGAGCTGTTAAGGGAAATTAACCCTGATGCCATCGGAGTGATGATTTCTGCACTGTGAAAAATAAATGCCTCCGGCGGCTTAATCCAGATATCATCATAGAAGTCTCTGAACCATCTCTTCTGTACATTTTCTGCTGTTTCATTCTCAAAGGTGATCATACAACCAATATCATCGAAGCGCCTGATTTCTCGATTTTCAGTGATATAGGCAGAGGCAAATCTTGATTCGTTTATAATCATCCGGCACTCATCGCAGACATCTGTTCCCCAAAGAATTTCGGGTGGCCGATTTTCTGTATTATTATTACTGCATTCTGCCATAAAAATAACAATAATCATTGTTGGCAGTATCATAGAAGAAATATTCTTCAAATAATCCCCCTTTTTTTGAACATAAAATTCGATAGAATTAATGTCACTGAAATCCAGATAGCTAAAATACTGACAAAAACAGGCAAAAGACTATTGCCGAAATTTCTGAAGGCGTAATTCCCGACGGGACCAAGTATTTCCAGATTATCGCGGATGGTGGTCAGTGCACCCAGTCTGAATACCTGAAGCGGATTAATCAACATTGCATAAAAAAGCTGCTGAATATCCAGGTTTATGACCAGGCTGCTGCCCATAAGCCCAAGATCTCCAAACAGAATAAGAAAGAGCCATACAAAGATGGATACGCCTAATGCGGTGTCTGATTTTTTTAAGACACTGGAAATCAGTAGTCCGATAGCCAGGCTCACCAGGCTTAACAGGAAGGTAAAGAGCACAAGAGTCAGATAACTTCCCAGAGCTATTGTACTTCCATACCAGCCGATCAGAAATCCGCTGATACCAAACCCGATGGTCAATGAGCCCAGCAGTGCTATTCCGATCCCCATGAATTTTGAGAGGACTATTTCAGTCGGCGAAACGGGTTGAGACAGCAGATATATTAGTGTGCCGCGTTCACGTTCGCCCGCCAGGCTGACTGCACCCAGACTTATACCCATCAGAGGAACGATGAATAACACCAGGTTGATGAGACTGGCAGAGGTTCGGCCGAAACCGGCAAGACCATAATTTCCCAGCCCGGATAATCCGAACCAGGATAGAGCCAGCGAAAGACCGGCAAAAATGATGGTATATATTATAAACCAGCGATTCCGTCTTGCATCCAGAAGCTCTTTCCGGGAAATTATCAGAATGTTATTCCAGGATATTTTTATCATATTATTCCTGTTTTGTAAATCGATTAAAGTCATTCCATATAGTTTTCAGATCAATCCTGACCATTGGATTCAAAGTCAAAATCCCTTACGAATATTCCCGAGCTGGCAAGTAAACTGATGGGTCTTGCTTTGTTCTTCGGGTCAACTATTACTTTTATGCCATCATTATTACGGTCAGCTTTGAATCCCTCTTCGTTAAGTTTTGTTATTGCACTGGCAATTCTCTCTTCTTCAAGAAAAATTTTTAACATGGAGGATGTGGATTCTAATCCGGTTAACTCGAAAGGACGGCATTTCTTTACTAATTTTCCTTTCTCAAGAATCAGTACACGGTCTGCAATAGCGGATACCTCTTCTAATCTGTGAGATGAGAACAAAATGCTTTTTCCATCTTTTTTAAGCTGCTTCAATAATTGAATAAAATCGCGGCGTGAATCGATGTCCAGACTGGCAGTCGGTTCATCCAGAAAGAGGAAGGGTGGGTTTCCCAGCAGGGCAATGGCCAGAGCCAGCCGCTGTTTCATTCCACCGGATAAATTTTTTACCTTTTTTTGCTGCTGATCATGCAGTTCAAGTAATCTTAACCAATCTGAAATCCCACTGGTGGGAGCTCTTCTGAGCATGGCAAAGAAATCAAGTGTTTCCTCTACATTCAGATTATCGTAAAAATCGATTTCCTGAGGGACAAAACCAACCATACTCCTGATGGTTTTATCGTTTTTCTCTGTATTCATACCAAGAATTTTAATACGTCCCTGGTAAGGAACGATGCCCAGCAGACACCTTAAAACAGTAGTTTTACCGGCACCGTTTGCTCCCCAGAGAGCAAGTGATTCGTTTTTGCCGAGTGAGAAGGACAGATCTTTTATCGCTGTGACGGAGCCAAACTTTTTAGTCAGATTGCGGACTTCAATCAGCGATGGTCCTCTGGCCGAAGCCTCCCCTTGTTCTTTGGTTTCATTTTTAATAATTTGTTTATCGCCCTTCGATTTTTTACTGAATCCTGTAATGATGAAAATACCGGAAAGAATGAGAATCACTGTCATGCTTATGAATGTTTTACGCGGTTTGCTGTTTAGACCCGCCAAATGTGCGGGGTACCGGGGAAACATTAGCGGCACACTGTCGCTAAGCATCGGCCTGGGCTTGACAACCGGAAAAGCCTGGGCTGCAAAATCGACAGCCTGAACGGCTGGTGTATAAATGAAAACCCGCAGCAGAGGATGTCTGGTCAGGAGATCTTCGAAAAGTTTTTGTGATTTATATGGAATATCACCGTAACCATCTTCACGCAGATCGTATCCGGCATAATCACTCCAGTAATTATGTCTCCAGGTCGCGGGCTCAGCGGTTCTGCTCCCACCCAGAGATGCCTGCTGATAATTTTCGATAAAACTGTTTTCTCTGAAAATACTTCGTTCCAGTGTAGAGAGAACTTCTATGCCCATATCATTATAGGCAACAATGTTGCCCGCATAGTGCATGGTGCTCTGGATCTCGCGTGGTGAATTGTCAATAAATATACCCACACGGTTATCCACAACCAGATTTTCTGTCAGGTAGCCGTCATCTAAATCCTTTAATCCAATGCCGAAACCGCTTGGACCCCGATTGTAAGCCATAATGTTATTTTTCATATGAAGACGCCGGCTGTACATCAGGTAGGCGCCAACCGAATTCCCTGTCATCTGGTTTCGTTCGATATGACAATCGTTACTGTACATAAAATGAAGCCCATAGCGGGCATTTCTGATCCTGTTTCCCACTATTTTCGATCCGGTAGAAAACCAGATAATAACATCCCGTCCGGAATTTAACTCGTTTTCCTCAATAAGGAGGGAATCACTATACCAGGCCCGAATCAGATCGCCGCGCCGTGGGACTGTCAGATCAGGTTTTCCGGCAATCCGGCTGTTTCTGATAATACTGCCATGAGCCTGACGGAGATAAACACCAAATAACACATTCCGGATATGATTATTCTCGATAACGGCCTTTTCAGCGTTTACAGATATCCCGGCGTCTTCCCGGGAAAGGGACTTACCACTGTTCTGAATAACGAATCCGCGAACAGTCACGGAAGGCGCATTAATAGAAATGAGCGTATTGTTATTGCTACCGTCAATTACAGGACTTTCTTTCCCGATCAGCACAACAGGTTTGTCAATTGTGATAGAACCTGAATATATACCGCCTTTTACCAGGATAGTATCACCTGCTTGTGCATTCTCCAGAGCTGATGAAATAGTAAAGTATTTTCCGCTTTCTGAAACAATCAGTTGTTCAGCATGAGTTTGAAAAACCAAAAGCAAAAAGACCGATATGAAAAGTTCTGGAAGTAATGATATACGCATCAATTTGTTTGCTCCTCCTGTTGAGCCATATGTGCTTCCATCAGGGGTTTATACACTTTGCGGTGATAATAAAGTCCGATCACGATCAATATTGAGGCGATGATAGAGAGATAGAGACCAATATCCCAGCTGGCCACAGTTTTGAACTGTCCCACTTTACCTTCGCCCAGCAATGGCGGTACAAAGGGTTTCACCGAACTACTGAGAGGTGCCCGCGGATCCAGATTCGTTCCGAAATTCCACATCCAAAAATAGAGATCACCAAGGAAAATTAACGGATATCCGAAAGCCGGGATACTTAAAAAAAGTGCTATGGGACTGTGAATATAGATTGCAGACAGCGTGAGCAGTGCAATAACAACAATCAGGACGATGCTCAGGGTCCGTTCCAGTGGTGCTGCTTCCTCCAGTGGCCGCATCCCGATATAATGATTCAATCCGTCAATTTCCTGCACATCACCCTCAACATGGTTGACATATAATTCCACTTTCAGACCACCGGGATACTGGGGTGCCAGGAGGGTGAGCTGCCAGTACGGGAAAAAAATGGAGATCAACAAAAATAACGCAGCGGTTCCAAGTAATATAGAAGGCAGCATGTACCGCATTTTATTTTCTTTAAACTTTTCACTCGGAATTCTCGGTCCGGTAAAAAGATCTCGTTCTTTCATTCCATGAGACTCCTGAAAATATTTTCATATTCAGATCAATCATGAATTACATCAGATAAAACAGATCAGAATGATGGTTTTACCAGAAAATAACCGGCCATTTCCAGATGCAGTGCCGAGCAGAATTCAGTACAGTAGAATGGGAATACCCCTGCTTTATCTGCTGTGAACTCAACTGTCTGAGTTTCACCAGGTTCGATACTTAAATTAAAATCGTAATAGGGCAGTCCGAATCCATGTGTAGCATCTTTGGCACGTTCGACGTTTGTGATGTGCCATATAACCTTATTCCCTTTCTTTACTTCTATACGTTCCGGGTTATAATGACTCCTGACGGCCGTCATCCAAATTTCTACGGTGTTGCCTCTTTTCTCGACCTTTTCCTCGCCGGGCATAATTCCGTTGGGATCCTTTGCCTGTTTACCCGGACTCCAGCCCACTTCCGGATAAACGTCCCAGGCCTTGAGTTTATCTGCTTTTATGATCTGAGCATAATGTGGTTCGCCTAGTCCAAC
>JAFGSO010000433.1 GCA_016934605.1 Calditrichota bacterium
AACTGCTGGATTTTCGATACGGTGCTTACCACGTTCTTGCTTTTAATAAATATGGGTATAAGATAATCCCCCTGCGCATTTCTCGTGAGCCTTGTAATATTTTGGGCAAAATCACCTTTTTCGGACGATGTTTTGATTTTTCCCATTATCATTCGCAGTAGAGGATCTGTTTTCTGAGCGTCAACAGACTGTTCCTGGAAGACGCTCCCGATTCCCGCTGAGGGATCCGCCTCTTTAAGATTGTTCCGAAGTCCTGATTCGAGCGGAGTTTGGGAAAGCAGAAAAGATGCTGACAGCAGTATGGAGAAAAAAATCGATTTCTTAAACATAAATTACCTCCAATTTTATTTTTAAAGTGGTTTTGATCTGGCGGCCAGATGAATTTGATTGATGAATTCAATTTCTGCCAGGGAGCGGAGTTCCTCCGGTGTGCCCTCTCCGGTAAAAATATCGCCGGTTATGGTGTGAACAGTGACTCCGGTAGATTCCATCCTGATTTTCATTTCGCCGCTGATTCCATCAGAACATTTTCCGAATACAGCAATGCGTTCCTGACTTTTTGCCTTTTCGACTTCAGAAATTTTCTGATTCAACGGTGTGTCAAACTTTTGAATTTCTGCATTCTTAGATGTTGTACTGCAACCGACAAGACTTAATAATAAACTGAAAATCAGCAATTGATTATACATATTCATTCCTCCGTTTAGAATACAAAAAAGATTTCCAATGCTTATGGGTATGGAACCAGCGTGTGCAGGAAAATATCTTCACCGGTGGTCAGATGAAGAACCAGATCCGGACCTCCATAAGCATTGGCAACGACGGGGCCGGTAAATTGAATATTCCCGAACAGCTGACCATTTTTCAGCATGGTACCCTGAGCTTTCCAGTAGTTTGTGTCGATTACCACATTGAAATCGCCTGAACTGAGAGTGGATCCTGCCGCCCAGGCTGCATGAGCATTTTCATATTTATAAGTGATGCCATTCAGAACAAATGAACTGTTGTTGGTAAGCTGTCCGTTCAGAACATGAGTGGCGGTGTTGCTGTCATGAAGCCTGCTCATATAGGAACTCTGTGAAATAGTCATCTGCGCTGATGGAGAGCTGATAGTTCCGGAGTAATTTTCGTCGTGCATCAAATGAGTCCATCCCGGCTCAATGCTGCCGTATTCTTCTCCGTTATGAACCAGATTTAACGTTACAATTTCCCCTTCATGCAGGGTGGTACCGGTAATAATCCGCTGCCATTCGCGTCTCCATTCCGGTATAGCACCTGTTTTCAGGGACTTGGAGTAACCGGTGGCCACAAAGCCGCTTTCACTTTGAATTCTCAGATTTGTCTGATTCTGAACAAATACGGTGAAATCAATATTATGCTGGTCGATGAAATCCTCCCAGGTGCCGTTCAAATAACCATTGAAGGTAGTAAAAGTAAATTCCACTACCGGTCCTCCGGCGTAGATGAGTACCAGTTTATTCGTCGGATTTGCTGAATAAGTCCATACATCCGAACCCTGTGCCGACTGGGTAAGTGTTCCGCTCAGCGTCAAGTTTCCGCCATTCAGTTCGCTGGCCCCCCAGACCGCCTCTGCCGCCAGAGCAACTGCTTCCGTCCCCAGTTCTCCCGCTTCATTGGCTGAATTAAAAGAGCTCTGGCAGAGTGTAATAACTTCAGCGGCAACACCGCTGGATGTAATGGTAACAACGGCAGTTGAACTTTTGGAAGGATCGGCCACGCTGGTTGCCCGGATGGTTGCCCGGGGAGGTGAGGGCACCATTGAGGGAGCTGTGTAGAGTCCTGTTGTAGAAATAGATCCGTGTGTGCTGCCTTCATCCACAGTCCAGGTTACCGCCGTATTGGTGCTACCGGTTACCTGGGCATTGAACTGCTGTGTCTGTCCTGTCTGAACGGATGCCATCGCCGGAATAACTGTAATCACTATACCGGTCAGTCCGTTCGAGGTTATTATCTGTACCTGTGCCTCTGCACTTCCTGAAGTCCCTTCAGCTGCCACTTTAAGAGTATGTGTCCCGTCATTTACATTCTGGCTGTTCCACAGCATGGAGAAAGGTGCACTGTTGTCGTTGCCGATTTCCAGGTTATCACAATAAAAGCGGATCAGGTTTGTATTGCTGGCATCCGCACTGAAATTAATTGTGCCAGATACTGTATCCCATGCCGCAGGCGAGGTAATGGAAACTGAAGGATTGATTATTGGATCTGTAGGGTCGGATTTATCGCTGCATCCCGGCTGCCACAGGAGAAAAGGAATGGTAAGGAAACAGAGAAACAACTTCAGAACAAACTTCTGGCCGATTTTCATAAAATTCTCCTGAATATATTTTAGTTTTAAAGGATATTCCGGATCAAACCGGGAATATCCAATAGATTCTCCTTAAGGACGTATGCACAGCCACCACAGTTTTTCGCTTCCTGACGGTAAGCCGGTTCATCATACTGGGTTACAAACACAATTCTTGCTCCCGGGTGATATTTGCTGATGTTATGTGAGGTAACAAATCCATTCATTGGTTCCATGGAAATATCCATCAATATCCAGTCCGGAAGATTCTCCCGGCAGAGAGAGATCGCATCCGGACCATTGGAGCATTCCACGATAGTAGTCGCATCCGGTAAATGATTCTGAAGTAATGACCTGATGGCCTGGCGAATTCTGGCATTATCATCCACAATGAGTATATTCATCGCAGACCCAGCTCCTTTATAAAAGCATTTTGAAAATGAAAACTCGTTTTTCGGAAAAACCGCATTCAGTACCCCGAAGGAAAGCCTTAAATAAGATGCAGTGAGCTGAAACTTATTTTTGATAATCAACCTGATGTTAAATTAATGTGACGAAAAGAAATTGTAAATAGAGAACTATACTCATTTTGGCATAGTTATTTATACTCATTTTTATGAGCAATTGTACTCAGATTCGATGAAGAAAATAAGATCAAAGATCAAAGAAGAAGGACGACTTTGCAGTTGTTTTTTAAGGGTGTTTAAAATTTTTTTGGAATTTAGTGCTTGGGATTTGGAATTTAATTCCGGTTGCTGGTTACTGGATGCTAGATGCTGGATACTGGATGCTGGATGCTGGTTACTGGTTACTGGTTACTGGCTAAACCAGGGAAGGTTTAGTCCCGACGTGTCAACCGGGGGTTGACAGGGAGTCGGGAATGCTGGATACTAGCTTCTGGTTTCTCAATTTGTCATTAAAATTTTAGATTTCATTGTTATTTGGTGCTTGGAATTTGGAATTTCATTGCTATTTGGTGCTTGGTAATTGGAATTTACTTCTAGTCGCTGGTTAAAATCAATTGTCCCTGCGGGACAGCTATAAAGACATATCATCATAATATTTTGTTCTTTGTACTTTGTATTTTTTACTCACTTTCTTGTTTTCTTGTATCTTGTAATCTTGTCTCCTTGCTTTTCTGCCTCCTGCTTTTTTATTTCGCCCTTACAGGGCGGGCTGGATACTGGATGAATGGTTTTTAATTTTGATTTAATAATTTCAATTTATTTCGGATTTAGTGCTGGGAATTTAGAATTTTATTGTTATCACGCCGATAGGCAGCCTGCCCGCCCACTGGCGGGGATCAGCCTACCGGCTGATTTTGGTGCCTGGTAATTGGAATTTAATTCTGGTTGCTGGATACTGGTTACTGGATGCTGGATTTTAAATTTATCATTTAGGATTTGAGATTTTATTGGATCACGCCGAAAGGCAGCCTGCCCGCCCACTGGC
>JAFGSO010000434.1 GCA_016934605.1 Calditrichota bacterium
CATTTTTTAAGCACATCGAAGGCGACACCTTCCGCCGGATCAGGGATGACGGCGAATTGGGCGAAACTCTTGTCTTTGAGCGCAACGCAAAAGGTGAAATAATCCGGTTCAAACAACATGGAAACTACTCAAAGAAAATAAACCAAGAAAATTAATGGGGAATGGCTGGTCATCATTGAACATGTAACAACCAGAAAAACAAAAACGGAGGAATCGATACAAAGCAATCTTTATAAACAATCCTATGAAAAAAATAACCTTTTTTGCCGTAATTATTTTTTTGACCGGAGTGACTTCCGGACAAAAAATAGAATCCGGGAATCTTCTTGGCATTCACATTGTGGATGAACTTGATCTCAAACCGGGTGTAACGATGGAAGATTTTGAAGATTTTTTTCTGAACAGGTATATCCCGGCCTTTCAGAAAAATTTCACTGAAATAAAGATCATTCCCATGAAAGGGATCCGCGGTGAACATGAGAATAAGATGGGATTAATAATGTATATGAAAAGTGATAAGACCAGGGATGTATACTGGAATGAAGATGGCAGTTATAACGAAAAAAGTCAGGCCATACTGGAAAAGCTGCAACCGCTTTTAGATGAAGCCAACAGCATGGCTGTATCCGCTGATCTATATACCGACTGGTTGGTTGTAACAGGTAAACCATCCAAATCCGCTAAAACTGTGGAAGCCGAATATCCAAATCTGTACAGCACTTCCAATTTTTTTATTAAAAATAACCTGGATCACGGGGCAAAGATCATTTTATCAGATGATTCCATCTGGGAAATTGCCCCAAAGGACCGGTCGATCGCCGTTTCTGATTTTATCATTGGCACCAGAGTGCGCGTCAGACGTTTTTCTGCCAGTGGTGGATATTATTCTTATCGATTGACAGTCCTCCTCGAACAAGGAGCAGGCTTCCAGACAAAATCAATCGAGGCAAAATTTCTTGGTTTTTAATAAATAACTGACAATTTTTATGAAGAACCGGATCAAGTTAATTTTTCTCCTTTTTCTGCTGATTTCATGCCACAATGTATCTAAAAAGTCCGAAATTCAAACCGGTTTCGCTGAGGTCAACGGCACCACATTATACTATGAAGCGGCGGGCATGGGCGAGCCGATCGTGTTTGTCCACGGTAATTTCGGCGACCGGCGGCACTGGGATTTTCAGTTTGGGCCATTGTCGCAGCAGTTCAGGGTGATGCGCTATGACGTCCGGGGTTACGGTAAATCGGCCCTTCCCAATAAATATGAAATGTATTATGACAGGGATGATCTGGCTGGGCTGATGGATTTTCTTAAAATTGAAAAGGCGCATATATGCGGACTTTCAATGGGAAGCGGGATCATAGTAGATTTTGCACTGCATTATCCGGAACGGTGCCTCTCCCTTATACCGGTTGGTCCGTGGGCGATGGGGTATGGTGATGACGGATACAGGACCCCGGCTTCGGATTCATTTAATATTTTATTTGGCAAGGTCTACGAAAAACTATTAAATCAGGGCCCAAAAGCGGCAACCGATCACTGGTGGGCCGGTGATCATCCATTTGCAAAGACGATAAGATCACAGGCTACCCTGGATTCGTTGCTGAAGATGGGGTATGAATATTCATACTGGGGATTTCTGAATGAAAATAAAAGGAGTTTCACATCTCCCCCGGCAATAGGCCGGTTAAATGAAATCCATCTGCCGACATTGATCGTTACCGCTGAATACGACTTTGAGCCTTGTCTTGAAATAGCTGATATCATGGAGAGAGAAATTGCCGGTTCTAAAAAGATATCGGTTAAGGATGCCGGCCACATAATGAACATGGATAAGCCGGAGGAGTTTAATGCGGAAATCATAAAATTCATTAATAGTTTGAAAAAATAAAATCTGATAAAACTATTTCATAGTTTTGCATTATGAGAGAGAAAGACAGCCATATTGCCAGACTTATACGGGAAGAAATTAAAAACTTTGATCCGGCCGCTCAGGTAATTTTATTTGGTTCCAGAGCCAGGGGAGATGCGAAGAAAGATTCTGACTGGGATATTCTTATACTATTAAACTCCCAAGTTACACTTGAGATTGAACGATCATTAAGATCCAGGCTTTATGATCTCGAACTCGAAACTGGAGAAGTTTTTTCAACTTTCATTTATAATAAAAAGATTTGGAATACAAAACATAAAGTAACCCCATTTTACCAAAGCATAAAAAATGAAGGTGTCTACTTATGATGAAATCCCCTAAACAAGATTATATTAATTATAGAATCAATACTGCAAAAGATAGAGAATTTACTAAATAAAAAATAAAATCTTACAAGTATAATCTTTCTATATAATCCTCATTTTATGAGAAATCTGACAGCAGTATACTTTTTACTGGCCGTTTTATTGTTAGCTCCCTCTTGTGAAAAGAATGACGGTGGAGATAAAGACTTAACCGGCAAAATCGACAGCCTCTTCCAGAAATGGGATAACACTGCATCACCCGGAGCCGCCGTTTCCATTTTAAAAGATGGGAAAATTATTTTCAGTAAGGGATACGGCATGGCAAACCTGGAATATAGTGTACCAATACGCCCCTCTACCATTTTTCATATCGCATCGGAATCCAAGCAATTCACGGATTTTTGCATCGTGCTGCTGGCTCAGCAGGGAAAGCTTTCACTGGATGATGATATCCGG
>JAFGSO010000435.1 GCA_016934605.1 Calditrichota bacterium
CCCCCTTTTTCAATGGGGGAAAATTACGTCGCAGAACATTTTTTTGTCAAAATTTATTTTGATATATTATGTGGAGTGAGAAGAAAATGATCGAAGTTGTTTGGTATTGATATTAAATCCCCCCTAACCCCTTTACAAAAGGAGGGGAATCGATACAAACATCTTCCCATTCAGTCTAAATTCTCTGATATCAGAAAATTATAAAATCATATTTTTGCTAAATTCAGGTCAGGCAACCGACATGGTCCTTAAATTTGTAGAATTCGCGGGCCGAAGGTCTTCATTCGTGAAATTCGTGGATATTTTTTGAATTACCCCTCACAGCTCTTTCTGATTTCGCTGCAGGTTTTTTAATTCACGGTTGGCTTCTTTATTCATCGGATCCAGCTGCACAATTTGCCGGTAGTACTGCTCTGCCTGTCCCCGCCGGCCCAGACTGTTAAAAATTCGCGCCAGCACCAGAAGGGTCTCCGGATCGTTGGGATTCTTCTGCAGTCTGGTCTGATAATCCTGCAGCACTTCGTCGATGATATTTACATAACGGTACGGCTCCCCCAGCCGCGGCGTATCGGCAAAATAGGATGGCTCTATTTTCACAACTTCCTTGAACTGCTTCAGCGCTTCGCTATAATTGCCTTCTCTTTCAAAATACCTGCCCAGCCTCATGTGGGCCCTAACCAGATTGGGATTCACATCCAGGGTCCGCTGGTAATAATATTTGGCACTGTCCGCTATTCCCATATTCTCATAAGTGAGGGCCAGATTGAAAGATGCCTCAAAAAATTTCGGTTCATACCTCAGGGCATTGCTGTAGGCATTCACCATCCGGCGATAAATCTCCGAGGACTCGGGACTCGCATCCTGAAGTTTTCGCAGATCCTGTACCAGTGAGGCACCTTCCTGATTCTCGGCTTCGGAATAACGTGTTTCCAGGATCTCCAGATAGGAGTCCACAATATCCTGCAGGGCTCCCCGCTTATATTCGGTATTCCCGATGTTAAAATAGGCGGTTGAAAAATCGTTTTTTATCTCAATGGTGCGGTTATATTCAAAAATGGCCTCATCATACCGCTGCAGTTTGTAAAAACATTCTCCCAGGGAATTATGGGCCAGATAATTATCCGGATCCAGTTCTATAACCTTGCGGAAGGCTTGCACTGCGGACCGGTACCAATCCCGCTCCATATTGGCCTGTCCGAGGTAAAAATGAGTGGGAGGATAATTGGGATTGATTTCCGCCGATTTAGCGAGGTAATCCAGAGCTTTATCGATGGAATCCAGCCTCATATAAATACGCCCCAGATAGTAGAGTGTGCGGTCATGATCCGGTTCCAGGGACAGTACCCGGTTGTAGTTACAGATAGCGTTCTGATAATCCCGCTGCAGAAAAAAGATGATACCCATGCCATAATATGGTTTAAAAAATTCCGGATTCTGACTGCTCACTTTCTGAAACTGGCTCAGTGCCCGGCCGTACTGGTCGAAATTAAAATAGATGACACCCAGATTATACTGAGCTTCCCAGAAGTCCGGATCCAGAGAAATAGCCTGGTTGAAAAGTCCGGCCACAGTTTCCATACTGGCTCCGTTCTGAAATTCGACATATGCTTTGCAGTAATACTCGAAAGCAGTAATCGAGGTGGTAGGAACCCGCTTCAGTACTTCCCGATCGGCAGCACTGACGGGAAGAGACATGGCCTGCATGGTGCGGGTAATGGCTTCCTGGAGAAGATCGAAAATATCCGCCGGCGTTCCCTGAAAGGTATTCATGTAAACATTGCCGCCGGTGTAGGTACTCACCGCTCTGAATTTAATTCCCAGTTTTGATCCGGAAACGGCATAGCTCCCCACAATCAGCACATCAACACCGGTTTCTTTGCCCACGGCGAAGGCATTGCGAACGGTGATATCCGATTCCGAGGAGATACCCACATCTCTCAGTACATTCATGATGGTCTCCCGTTCATACACATTCAGTGCCTCCAGGTTTTCCATCTTTTCATAGAGAATTTCTTCGATACCGCGGGCAATCCAGGCATGCTCCGGACCACCGGTATTGGAAAATGGCAAGATAGCCACAAACCGCTGACCCTGGGCAAAGATCTGTCCGCTCAGGATTAAAAAGAAAATAATGAGATGTGCAAATTTAATTCGGAAATTAATCATAGTGGCAAACCGTCAATTTGATTGAATGATGAATAGATTTCCGGAAAAATCGTCCATGAAAACCCATTTTTTAGATCGAAATATAATTACAAATCTTAACATAATAAAACAATCAATTGGATCAAAATACTGTTTTTCTTCCCGGGATATGATGAGTAATCGGATGTGGGAGGAAAAGCATTCGAAGAGCACGGGGAGAGAGAAGCATAGTTTAGAAATCAATTCATTGAAAATGATCAGGGGGCGTCTCCGCACACCTGAATTTTACTTCCGTATCTCCAGAAGAAGTTCCACATTATAAATGGCATCCATCAGTTCCGCATCCACCATTTTCAGCAATCGTTTATTTTCCAGGTCCTTTTCCTGCTGTTTTAAACGGTCGATGGTCAGCTGGATTTTTTTGATATCCGTGTAGATTTTCTGTAGCTCCTCTTTGTTCATGGAAAATTTCCCTGCCTGTGATTCTATTTTGTTAAAATTCAGCTAGTTCACAAAATTAATACATATTCGGAATAAATCAAAATTGCACTGAAAATAACGAAAGGAGTTCCAGCCTTTCTACTAACCTGAATAATTCATGAACTCCATGATAATAGGGTACAAAATCAGATATGTTATTAATTTA
>JAFGSO010000436.1 GCA_016934605.1 Calditrichota bacterium
AAATCCCGGTTTTTCATCATCCCGAAGTCCTCCTTTTTCCCATTTTTTATATTCCATGACTGAAGATTCCATCTGCACCCATCCTCCGGCTTCTTTGACTTCCTCCGGAGAATATCCTGATCCCTTTAAAGCCTGGCGTATCATTTCATCTTCGGTTTGCGGGTAAAGATCCCCGTAGCCTAAACGGTTGGCAAGCTCTGCCATGATCAGATAATCGTTACGGGCTTCTCCAACAGGTTCTATAACCTTTTCACGCAAGCGGAATATTGGACCATAAGTCATATATGATTCTATTTCGAACATGGTAGTAGCAGGGAGGACAACATCGGCATAGGCTGCATCTGCCGTCATCTGGCGATCGATACAGACCATAAAATCCAGTTCTGATAATGTTTTCCGCCACAGCGGGGTTTGCGGCCAGGATGTCAGCAGAGAAGCACCATGTACAATCAGACCGCGGATTCGATATGGTTCCCCGGAAAGGACAGAAGTCACCAGTCCACTGGCATGGGATTCACCCCGATAATTGCTATATATGGGAAATTTCTGGCGGGCAACAGCTTTATCCAGATTCGGATTTTTTTGATTGCAGGAACGGTTAATCGGAAAATGGGAATCCTTCATGGCGAGCCCGATCCCGCCCGGCACATCCAGTTGTCCGGCCAGTGCAAACAAGGTCAGTACAGCCCGTATGGCCTGGATACCGCTGTTGGAATATTCCAGACCGGTATACATTACCGGACAGGCACCGTTAGCCCGGCTGATACGACCCGCCAGGTATTCGATGGTTTCAGCGGGTACTCCAGTTATTGTTTCGGCAGCAGACGGTGGAAAATGCTGGACATATTGCTTTAATTCTTCAAAACCATGACACCAATTCTCCGCAAAATCTTCATCAAACAAATCTTCTTCTATCATCACATGAATGATACTCAGTGCCAGTGCACAGTCACTTCCCGGCCGGATGGAGATCCATTGCGCTCCGGTTCGCTGGACCGTTTCGGTTCGTCTGGGATCAATTACCATTACTTCTGCACCGCGTTTTGCAGCCGCTTCCAGCCTGTACATATCCAGTGGCGGGGAATCGGTCGCCGGATTGGCTCCCCACACCAGTAGCAGTTCCGCATTCTCCATATCAGTAAACATGTTTATCAGCATCCGGCCCATGGTGACATGAGGGGCAATCATGGCAAAAGAAACGTAACAGAGAGCTCCTACCCCCATGGTATTTGGAGAACCAAAAGGAAACAGTATATTAGAGGCTGAGGATACCGCGACTCCTTTTGGCTGAAACATGTCACACAAGGATAATTCAAAGGCACCGCGACCGGTATAAATAGAGACTGCTTCAGGACCTGACTCTTTTTTGATTTTCAGAAGATTTTTAAAGGTGATGTCATATGCTTCATCCCAGGTAATCCTTTCGAATTCCAGCATGCCTTTTGGGCCTTTTCGTTTCATTGGCCAAAGCAGACGATCTTTGCTATATATCATTTCCGGAGCATGTTCTCCCCTGCGACAGATCATTCCCAGGGGATGTTCTTCATCCGCTTTAATCGCTTCCAGCTTCCCGTTATTTATTCCCACTTTCACCCAGCATCCTGCGGGACAAATACCGCATAAGGCACTTTTCCATTCTAATTTATCTGAGGAGGTAGAAACTCGCATAAATACTCCAGTTAAAAAAATTCCACATTTAAATTGTTAACCTGATTGACTCACATACTTACCCATGAATAGTCCATGCAAGGATATTTTTTCTCTGTGTTCTGGGACTGGCTAGTCAGGTGCCACAGAGACACCAGGACACAGAGAAAGAACTACTTGAAAAAATAATTAAGAAAAAACAATCATAAAAGTTTCTGAATTTTATGGATAAGAGCTGACAGAACACATTTTAGCTCATTCTAAAACAATAAAATTGATTTAATTATGAACACATATGACTTTATGCCCCGCTGACTCACGGGATCCGCGAATTATTCATGTTGAAGGAATGAGTAAAAAATTTTAGGCAGCCTGACTCAATTTTTTTTACTGTCAGTTTCAATATAGGAAAATCCGGAAAAAAAGCAAGATATTGATAAATCTTTGGAGTAATGAAAAATTCCGGTAGATGATATTTAGAATACGGGAAAAAAATACCATAAAAACTTACTGGCTGAAATGATATTTTTCTTCCGGGATTATAGGCAGATAAAGGAACATCTTGCGCCATAAATTAAGGGTAGTGGCGGTATCAAATTCACAGTAATGTACAATTTTATCCCATTCACCTTTCTGATAAGCAGCATAGACCTTATCTCCCGAAAGTTCATTTTTAGGATTAGGCAAGCCGTGGAGTTCCGCCAGAATCCCCAGTGGCAGAGCCCGGCTAAGATCCCAGTTGTAATACAGCATCATCACATCAAAATGAGGATCGGTAATATATCGTCTGAGATTGGTGAGGCGCACACCCGCCGGAGATATGCCGTGATAGGACATACGCTGAATGATGAAGGGGATGTCAAAATTCAGTCCATTATAATGAATGTAGATACCCTGATGTTTGTCCACAATCTTATTGAATTCAATAAGTATCTGATATTCATC
>JAFGSO010000437.1 GCA_016934605.1 Calditrichota bacterium
AGTGAACCTTCATCAGTCCGGTGACCGGCATTTTATCCACTGCCAGCTCTCCGAAAGCTCCGGTCTTCTGGACACGGAAAACCGAAATTTGCCCGATTCCCATACCGTCACCAATTAAAAAAATAATGTTTCTGACTTCCCCGGCTTCTTTATTTAGACTGTATGCCATCTCATATGGCATCAGTAACAGCAGTGAGAGGAAAATTTTCAAAAGAATTTTCATCGGGCACTTATCTCTTTCTTGTTTTTTAACCTGCATTATTTACAACCACGAAAATACAAAGCACAGAGGAAGTAATATTTTTGAACTATAGAACTAATAAGGCAGATATAAATAGGATTTTTTTCAATTCTAATCTTTACGCTCTTATTTTGGGTTTCCCTGGGGATTTGATGGTCCCGATCTGCCGGGATGAATAAAGCGAGTTAAGACAATTCACCGGTACTATAAACACCATGATGTATTTTCACAATACATTTAACTTCTAACATTGCTGTCCAATATAAATAAGTTTTATCATAAAAGTGAATCAGGATAAGGCTTTTTTGACAAGTATTTGATGTTTGATAAACCGGTTTTGATTTTTATGTCAGAATGCTTTCCAAAATATTTAAAAAACTTTTTTATAACTAGGAGTGCTACGATACCACTTTAATAGCAGAGCCAAGCAATTTTATCTGATGTTAGGGGGCTGTATCAAAAGTCAAAATATGTGCATAAATATGTATTTAGCTATTTAATATTAAATTTATTATTTCACCCCCAACCCTTTCTCTTGCCAAGAGAGGGGGCGAAGGAGGAGAGATTCTTTGAATGTAGTATATTCGTAATTATGTATATTATTTCATAAAACATGACTTTTGATACTGCCCCTTTATAGAAAAACATAATTTCGTCCCATCGGGACGGTTGAAACTCTTTAAAACCTGACATGGTCAGGGAAAAGGACAACATCGGATTTGGTTTTGAAGAAGGTATGTCAAAATTAATTTTGACATACCAGACCATGTTTTTGGGGAGGAAAATCCCTGGTTATCATCCGTCCCGATGGGACGGATATGATGGTGAGAAGATCTGTTTTCCTGGCAATAAATTGCCGGACTAAAGTCAAAGGAGATATATAGAAATTCATTGACGCCTAGAACAGTGATAGAAAAAACCCTATTTGGGACAAGAATGAACTTCTAAAGTAATTATGAGTTGCCAATAAAGGAAAATATTTCGACCGTTTACTGGTTATACTATTAAATGAAGAAATTAAATTTCAGAATTCTGTGTTAATACTTATGAAATCTGGCCGGATATATTAAATGCAAATCGTTCGCGGGAGAAAGTTTATATCCATATTCTTCCAACAGTTCCCCGGCTTCCTGCTCAAAATCCAGAATATCGTCGCAGGTCAGGGTCTTCCATTTCCCACCTTCCGGGACAATTTTATGGCGGTTATTCATCAAAAATCGTTTCATCTGGAATCCGGGATCATCCAGTTGAAGGAAATTCAGTAACTCATCCAGCCGGGTACCATTATCATTGAACAAAGCCTCACTCTTAACCTTCAAAACCTGCTCAGCTGGCAATAACTTCAATTTTTCTGAGATATGGAATTCCTGATACTTCCAGAATCTTGCAAAATCACGAATATTCCTGGAGAATCTGTTTTTTCTGAAAAATGAATCCGCAAGGGATCGGCCATCATGCAGCAGGTGAATCCAATGTGCCTTGGGATATAATCTGTGAATCAATGTCACATGCGGGGTAAGTGCCGGTAAAATTTCACCCCATCTTACAGTTCGGAGATGCTGATTGAGAATCTCGTAAAATCGGTTCATGATATTCCCGAATCCCTCTTCCGAAGGAATATTATCCGAACCAAGGCCGTCCAAACTTTTTGCAAATTGCTTCTTCCATTTTTTAAAACAGGGATTTTCCTGAATATGCTGAATCAGTATCTGATCGGAACCCGAGACTTCATGATCATCTCCGATCAGAGTTTTTTTATATACAGGCAGCAGAGTGAGAAAACAGGTTTCAAAGTTAATTCGCAGAAATGAACTCATCCATCTGGCAAAGATTTCCGAAGTTCCGGATTTAACGCTCACTATGAAGACAGGCTGGGATGACTGATATTTTACGGGAAATGGAATAGAGTTAATATTCATCGCAAATTTTTTGACTTAAAAATAGGTAAATCATGTTACATTTTTATAAAAATTACTTTAAATTTCTGTAACTAATTCGAATACCTGGATCTGAAAATATTTACTGCAGTATAGATTAGACAGATCCGGTAATGAGGCTAACACAATGTCGAAAATAATATTCTCACCAATTCCTGACCAGATATGTTTTTTGCCAATACTAATACTGGTTTTGTTCTTCAAACTTTTTGCAGCTGCGCCCGATCCGATTGTACCGAATACTGCCCTTCACCTGGCAGAATCTTTATCGCAAGACTCCCTGAGAAAACACCTTTTTACACTGGCGGATGATTCTATGATGGGCCGGGCAACCGGAACCCGCGGTGCTGAAATGGCAGCACACTATATTCAAGACTGTTTCAGACGATATGGATTAAAATCTCCCGATAATATAAGTAACTATCTCCAGCCAATTCCCATGCACGGCAGCCTTCCCCTGGCAGATTCGCGTTTACGCCTGTATCTGGAAAATACCGTTCACGACTTCGAGCTGGCCGATGATTATCTTCTGTACCGAACCGGGGCTCAGACCTATATCGGAACTGCAGTTCCCATGGTTTTTGCAGGCTATGGTATCAATGCACCTGAATTCGACTATAATGATTATCAATCGATTGATGTAACCGGGAAGATAGTTGTCTGTTTATCCGGGGAACCTGAATCCAATGATTCGACTTATTTTTCAGGTTGTTATCCCACTATTTATTCACTTCCTGAAACAAAGCATCGAATGGCAATCTCCCGGGGTGCTCTGGGAACAATTCTCATTGCATCGACTCCGGAATATGAAAAGGACAAATGGAACAGATGGAAAAGGGAATTTACTTTCGAGGATGTGACTCTGTCATACACTGTTGCGGGTCAATTGAGTATTGTTATGTCACTACAATCGGCAGAACTGCTTTTTCACGATGCCTTTTATTCACTGAATGAAATTTTAAGCATGGTTAAACATCACCGAATAAAGAGTTTTCCCCTGCCCCATCGGATTTCTTTCAAAGGCGAGTTTATCGAACGGGATTTCATATCCAGTAATGTTATCGGGATAATCGAAGGGAATAATCCTGAGCTCCGGGATTCTTTTTTAATCATAACAGCACATTACGATCATCTGGGGATAGGACCTGAAATAGAAGGAGACCCTATTTATAACGGGGCTTTCGATAATGCGGCAGGAGTGGCCGGATTACTGGAGATTGCCCGGATATTCTCCCAAAATTCACAGTTTTTGCAACGCTCAGTTATTTTCATGGCGGTAACGGGTGAAGAAAAAGGATTGCTGGGATCCAAATATTATTTAGATCATCCGGCGGTTCCTCTATATAAAACAGTGGCCAATATCAACATTGATGGATTGGCGATATTTGAGAAATTTAATGATATAATTGGCATCGGTGCTGAACTGTCTACTCTTGAAGAATATCTTCAACAGTCAGCCGAACTCCTCGGACTGCGTTTTATGACACCGCCAAATATCGTTGTTGCTATGGAAGCATTTTCCCGTTCGGATCAACTTGCCTTTGCCCAGGCTGGTATTCCCTCCCTGCTGATCATGGAAGGTATGCATTGTAAGGAAACAAACATCCGCGAATCTTTTGTCAGAATGCAGCGTTGGTTGAATAACATATATCATACACCCCAGGATGATCTGAACCAGGAGATGAATCTGGACGCTTCATACCAGCATTTGCAGGTAATAGCTGTTACGGTATTTCTGTTAAGTGACAGCACGATACAGCCGGAATGGAAATCCGGGATCTCCTATAAAAACGTACAGCTCCAGAACCTGGCCGAAAAACGCTGATTGTATATGAAAAATTTACTAATGATTTACCTGACATTTATCCTCATTCTTCTCACGACATTATTTTGTATACCACCTTCCGGAAAACAATCTCCACGGATTCGAATCAAAGGTTCGGATACCATGAAAATTCTCATGGATCGTCTGGCGGAACATTACATGCGCCTCCATCCGGAGATTGCTATCTATGTTGAGGCTGGCGGTACAGGCAGCGGAGTGAATGCTTTGATTGAAGAGCAGATCGATATCTGTTCTGCTTCCCGGTTACTCTCTTCCACCGAAACAAGCAAGATGGCGCAAAAAAACCAAACTGTTGGTTACTTTACGGTTATTGCCAAAGACGCTCTCAGCATTTATGTTCATCCAGAAAATTCTATCACTGATCTCACTTTGAAACAAATTAAACAGATATTTACCGGAGAGATACGTAACTGGAATGAAATAGGTGGACCGGATCAGGAAATAATTGTCTATATTCGCCCTCCCAATTCGGGAACTTATTTTTACTTCAAAGAACACCTGCTGGAAGGAGAGGAATATTTCGCAGGGGCTATAACTGTTCCCACCACCAGCCGAATCGTCCAGCTGGTGGAGAGCCATCTCGCTGCCATCGGATATGGCGGAATCGCATATGGTGGCAACATTATACACACACAGGTGAACGGAATCCACTCAACTCCAGATAATGTACGTTTCGATCTGTATCCGATTTCGCGGTATCTTTATTTGTTAACACTGAAAAAACCCCGTGGACCGGTTCAGAATTTTATTGACTGGATACTCAGTGGCGATGGGCAGAAAATTGTGGAAGAGATCGGTTATATTTCTATCCTGCCTTCGGAATAGAAGCTTTTGAGTGGGGGGAACTCATGGTATGCCAAAATTAATTTCGACACACCATAGACCCGATATAATCGGGTTTTTATAAAAATCCAAAGAGCCCTGCGGTTTCACAATCACAGAGCTCTTTGCGCGTACGGGATTACTATCCCTGGGGAATTTGGTCTTTGAAACTTATTTCATCAAAATCATTTTCTTCATAAATACTCCCGAGCCAGCCTCCAGACGATAGAAATACATACCACTGGCCAGATTCAGGGCATTCCAGGTGACTACATACTCGCCGGCCGGCCGGTATCCATCAACCAGGATTGCTACCTGCTGTCCCAATGCATTGTATACCGTTAATTTGACAGATTCACTACTGGGTAGAGTAAACTGAATTCTGGTTGTTGGATTAAACGGATTTGGATAATTCTGACTTAAACTGTATTGAGTGGGAATGCCAGCCAGGGCAGATTTATTTACCACAATATCTGTAGTAAACCTGTCCTGTGATATGGCGGTCCAACCATCTGTCCACAGTGGAGCAGTAGGATGGAAGGCGCCATAGTAATCCACATTGCTGAAGAACGGATCGGCCGGAACTGTAGCAGCGGCACCACTGGCAGCC
>JAFGSO010000438.1 GCA_016934605.1 Calditrichota bacterium
AATTTTTTAAAAGATCCATAATTATAGGATAATGTTACTGGTAATTCAACAAAAATTTGGGTGAAAAGAGGACTCAAAGTTAAGGGCACGCGACAAAAGGAAGCAGGATTCAGAAATCAGGAACTGAATCCTTACTTTTAAAATCTTTACTTCCTGAGTGCTGTTCTCTTTACTTTCTCTTTCCGGACATTTTTATGAGGGAAAAAAGAAAAAAAATTAAGCAGTTTATTTATTTTTTGATAAATTTAGGAAACTATTCGATATAACTGATGTTGAAGTTCAATTATTAAAAGCAATGAAAACCGAAACATATTTGGAAATATGAACCTTCTTTCAGGAAAAAATGATCGGTTAAGCCGAAGAGGGAAGGAAATATTTGATTTGGCGGTTTCCATCGACTGGGAATACGATCGGGACTTTGTTCAGTTGCTCGAGGAACAGGCGCATAGGAAAAAAATAAACTCATACGTGATATGGCCGGGTAATCTGGAAGATGTATATTCGGCTCTTGAAAAGGATGATCTGGCCTTTCGCTTTTTATTTGACCGGGCATCGGATACCAGTCCGGAATTTCATAAAATCCAGAAAATGATTCGTGAAAAGGGGGGTGAAGTCCTGGAAACTCTCGAGGAATTGGAATGGGCTAAAGACAAGGCTACCATGCATCTCGAGTTTATTGATAAAGGTCTTCATACTCCCTATACCATAATCCTCCCGCCCTATGATTCAGAGGAGGAATTTTATCTCTCTGTGGAGGATTTGTCCAAACTGGGTCGTACTTTTTATATTAAGCCTGCGAATACCACCGGCGGTGGAGTCGGAGTAGTCCATGGCGCAGAAACTCTTCATGATGTATTAACGGCCCGGCAAAATTATCAGCAGGACAAATATCTTATTCAGGAAAAAGTGATACCGCAGGAGAGGGACGGATACCGTTTCTGGTTCCGTGGATATTATGCCTGCGGTCTGGCTCAGTGTGCCTGGTGGAATGATCAGAATCATCTTTATCGGGAATTAAGCCGCGAAGAAATCCGTCGTTACCGGTTAAAACCGTTATTCAGGATCGTCAATCAAATTGCCGAAATTTCAAAATTAAAGTTTTTTTCCACCGAAATCGCTCTTACCGAAGAGGGCAAATTTATTGTGGTGGATTATGTAAATGAATCCTGTGATATGCGGTTACAGTCGAAGGCAGTGGATGGTATTCCTGACAAAATTGTCCATAATATTGTCGCAGAGCTTATCAAGTACGTCAGGGGAAGATTGAAAAATATGCCGAACCGATGACATATTTCTGTTTTTATTTTTAATATGATGTGTGTAATTTCTGTTCGGTTTCTTGGCCCGAATGAACAGCTGTTTGGACGTAAATGACAATCCGACAGAGCTTTTTAAAAGCTCACAAAAAAATTATTGTAGATACCGCACTGGAAACCCTGCTGACATCCAACTGGGTTCCGGTTATGGATTTGAGGGAAGAAACCAGCAGGAAAATTTTTACCGAGATCTTTATACAGGTGGACAAAGACATCTCGGCGGATTTGAGTGAAAACGGTTTTCAATTAGCATCAACCTATTTGAATATTTTCCGCAGGAATGCTGCTTTAAGTCAAAATTTTTCGGCTCAACTCACCTTCCTCAGTATTGCCAGAATAGTGCTGAATCATTTTCTTTCCCATCAGCACCAGGAAAACCAGGACAGGTACCCGGCAATTCAGGAAAAAATTCAGAAAATATTTGATCTGACATTACTCTCGCTGGGACAATGGTGGGGCGATATTTATCAGGATATCAGGGAAAAAGATCTCCAATTAATCCGTGAGCTGAATATTGTGAAGAATGATCTTCAAAAACAGCTGGATGTTATTTATCAGATCCTGAAGGAATCTCCAATCGCCACAGTAAAATGCGACAGGAATCTGAATATTCTTCACTGGAATCCCGCCGCTGTAAGACTTACCGGTTATACGCCCGCAGATATTCTGAAGCAGAGAATTACCGGGATCTTTACCCATAGTTCCCGCGAAAAACTACTGGCCCGCCTCTGGTCTGAGAGAAAACGGGTCAGTAATCTGCGTCTTTATATTCAACCGAAAATCGGAAATCCGATTTATGTACTCGTTTCCGTCAGTAAAATAAAATCTCCCAAACCAGATGATTTTCACTACATTTTTAATCTTCAGGAATTAGAAAAGGGAACATCCGGGCAGGAGAAAAGCAAACGGAAAATGAATGAACTGTTAACAATTACAAGGCTGTCCAGCGCTATAATTCACGATATCAGAAATCCGCTGAACTCCATAGGCTTAAATCTGGAGAATCTGGAACAACTGGCAGAAAAAGAAGGAGGAAGTGATCATTCCCCCATCAAAGCTCTGCTCAATAAAGTCCAGAGAGAAATCCAGCAGCTCAGTCAGAACCTTCAACAATATATGGCTTATGGAAACCTTACCGAATTATACCTCGAACCTCTTAATCTGACAGAAAAGTTTAAATTTTTCATGGATGATATCTCTCTGGAAGCGACGGTCAAGAAAATAAAAGTATTTTTTGAGAATGACGGGAAAGAACACTGGATTTCAGGTGATTGGTTACAATTAAACCGTGTCTTCATGAATATTCTTCAAAATGCATTTGATGTAACCAGGCAATCGGGCCTGGTAAGGGTAAGGCTGAGCCGGCGGAAAGACCGGGTTCTGGTGACGGTACAGGACAATGGCGCAGGAATTCCCGATGCCCAGCGCACAAAAATTTTTGAGCCTTTTTATTCCACTAAAAAATCAGGTACCGGTCTCGGCCTGTTCATCTCACGTGAGATAATCAGAGCCCATGGAGGTCGTATATCGCACCGCCCGGCCAAAAAAGGCGGAACCATTTTTTTAGTCAGTCTTCCGGTTTTACAAAAAGGCGGGGAAAGCCACCATGTATGATTTAAAACTTCTGGTTGTGGATGATGAAGTTGACACATTGAAGGCTCTGGAAACAGGCCTACAGGATCAGGTAAAATTACTTTATAGTGCAGGTTCCTATAATGATGCGGTTACCATGCTCAAAATGCATCCCGTGGATGTTGTTGTGACAGATTTGAGGCTCAAGGACGGAACGGGACTCGATTTGCTGAATTATATCAACGAAAACAAGATTACATCTTCAGTAATTATCATTACAGCCTACGGCAGTGTTGAATCCGCCGTGGAAGCCATCCGCAGCGGAGCATACGATTACATCGTTAAACCATTCCGTTTTGCAGATCTGAAACGGTTGCTGAAAAGGCTGGATGAGAATCTTTCCTTGCGCCGAGAAAATCAACGATTGAAAAATATGTTACAGAAGGGGAAAGAATTCAATAAACTCATCGGCATGAATTTCAGATTTCGTCAAACCGTCGAAATGATGAAACAGATTGCTGCCTCACGAAGTACGATACTGATATCCGGTGAGACGGGAACGGGAAAAGAACTGGCAGCGGAATTCATTCATACCTGCAGCAACCGTTCGGATAAACCGCTGGTCAAAATAAACTGTGGGGCTATACCGGAAACCCTGCTGGAAGCCGAATTGTTCGGGTACGAAAAAGGAGCATTTACCGGTGCGATAAAACAGTATAAAGGAAAAATTGAAGCAGCCGAAGGTGGTTCTTTATTTCTGGATGAAGTGGGAGAGTTGACTCAGCCAATGCAGGTAAAGCTTTTAAGAGTACTACAGAGTAATGAATTTGAACGCCTGGGCTCGACGAATACGCTGAAAGCAGATGTCCGGTTTATGGCAGCAACCAACGTAGATCTGGATTTAAAGGTTGAAAAGGGAATTTTTCGGGAAGATTTATATTACCGGCTGAACGTCATCCGGGTTCATCTACCATCTCTGCGTGAGAGGCTGGATGATATCCCCTTTTTGGTCCAGCACTTCATTGAAAAATATAATACGCTTAACCAGAAAAATATTCAGGGAATAAAACCGGAAGTGTTGAAAATGATGAAAAAATATCCCTGGAAGGGCAATATACGCGAGCTGGAGAATATGATAGAACGGGCAGTGGTACTTTCGCAGGAAGATATGCTGGATGTTTATCATTTTCCGGTACTGGAAGCAAGTTTAAGTGATTTTCAGAAAAATCTGACACTTGAGTATGACCTTACACTGGCTGAAGTCGAAAAGCTTTATATTCAGCGGAGTTTGCAATATCATAATGATGATAAGCAGAAAGTGGCAAAAGCTCTCCAAATAGGTCTGGCCACCCTCTACCGCAAGATTAAAGAATATGAGCTTTGAATAAGGACAAATTTTAAGGTCCACGAATTACACGACTAAATAATTTATGGTGCAATAACATTTCAAGAAAATGACTGTTAACGCCCTCGAGAAGCGAATTATATCCACTTATACCCTATACCTTATACCCTATACCGTATGCCTTATGCTGGATGCAATATTTTTCTTCAAAAACAGGGGTTTTATCTATGACCAGCAAATATTTTATTTCAAAATTTCTTTCTTTTTGTCTTCCGTTCATTATTTTATTTGCCAGCTGCGAGAAGCAAACCGATCCTGCCTATCTGGAATCCATCCAGCAATGGCGTGAAAACCGGCTTCAATCTCTGACCCGTGAGGATGGCTGGCTGAGCCTGGTTGGACTGTACTGGCTTCACCAGGGAGAAAACAGTTTCGGTGGCGCCCCTTCGAATGATTTGCAGTTTCCTCCGGAGAAGTCCCCGGATTATATGGGTGCATTTGTGCTGGAAGATGGCATTGTGACCATGCAAATGAATCAGAATGTGACTGTATATCATAATAATGAACCGGTCAGCTCCATCCAGCTGAACAGTGATGCGCAGGAATTTCCTACCAAAATCACTTATGGTTCGTTGACCTGGTATATCATAAAACGGGGAGATCGTCTGGGAGTCCGGTTGAAGGACCGTGAGAGTGAAAGCAGAAAAAATTTTAAAGGAATTGACTATTTTGAGATTGACCCAAAATGGCGTTTGACTGCTACTTTTCAACCACAGGAGCCACCGAAGGTAATTGAAGTACCCACTTTTACCGGGAATGCGGAGTTCGAAAATTCTCCGGGCACTCTGTATTTTACCATC
>JAFGSO010000070.1 GCA_016934605.1 Calditrichota bacterium
CGCTGGAAATAAACGCCGATGCCGATAATAGCAGACAGATAGACAATTACAATCACATAGTCAAGGACAGTCATTTCTTCTCCTTCAATTCAAGCCACCGGTAAGAACATTCGGATATAATTCTATGCTTACACTGGCAAAGCCAATTATATTTCACAATTCATCCTGAAGATCGACCCTTCAGTATACTCTCTACCTGTTCATAAAGCATCACGGCATCCGGGAAATCCGGAGAAATTTTCAGAAGCTGTTGCAGAATTATGTGAGAACTCTCATACCGCCCGGCCAGAGCATAAGCACCGGCCAGATTAAATAACAGCTGGGGATCGGAAGGTGCAACACGTCGCGCTTTTTCCAGAAACGGAATTGCCTCTTCCGTTCGTTCCTGCAGAAGATAGATCTGTCCGATCCATTTCAAAGCAAACATGGTCTCTTCCAGTTGAAGAGATTTCTCCAGATAACCCAGTGCCTTTTCCATTTTCTGATTTTTTAAGAGCATATCGGCAGCCCTCAGATAAGGGGATACATTAAAAGGAGTGAGCGCAATTAATGCCCTATATTCCAGAAATGCTTCATGAAACCTTTTCCGCTTATCATAATAATCAGCCAGTTCGACATGGGCACGCTCCAACGAGTAATTGCTGTCCCTCCATATTCGGACCGCCATGGAATCTTCCAGACTGCCAGGTTGATAGTTCAGAAGAGCTTTATTCGGAGCTGCCTTCGGCTGAAAAGGCCAGCCTCCCTTCAAAATATGAATACGTAACCGGCCATAAAGACTGTCCAGTGGGGTATAACCCCAACTTTGCTTCAGAAATTGCCAGTCTTCACCGTTATCTCCGGGTTCCTGCGCATCGATGAATTTAAATTTCTTCATGGTTTCAATGAAGGCCCGGACCATCATAAAATATCCATTGATATTAGGGTGGAGATGCTCCAGCATCATATCATTTCCGATCAGATTATCCACCGAAACGGATTCAAAAAACTGAATCATCGGAACAACCGGAAAATTGAATTCTCCGGCAATAGAATAAATGATTTCATTTAATTCTTCCGCCGCACGAAAACGAAGCGCATCCAGATCCTTGGCCAGATAAAAATTCTGTCGCGCTTCTTTTGTTCGACCGTCTTCAAGCAGCTGGAGCGCTTTTTGATATACCGTCTCAGCCGGAGGATATTTTCCGGCAGGAACGGAAATAAAGGGTCTCTGATCTCTGACATTACTGACCAGCTCACTGACCAGAACCGGTACATCTGCCTGGTAAGCTTTGCGGAGAAGATCTCTCAGATTTTCCTGAAACTGGAATTTTCCCTGTTCATACAGATCACCGTGAAACGGGATCTGCCGCTGTGCCACCAGTCTTTCCATAAGTGTTGCAGTGGGTACTTCTTCTCCATTTTGAGGAAAAATGCGGGTAATTCCTTTTAGCAGATCACGCAGCAAAATAAATGTTTTATAATTATCCAGATACAGATAGCTTTTAACTATCCAGCGGTACCGCCCGATGGATTCCGATGAAGCAACTCCCAGTGCTCCGTAGTATTCATTATGACCGGCGTAAAACAAAATCAAATCGGGCTTCTCACGCAGTATTTCATCCATAAAGTCCAGCAAAGCATAGCTGTTTATGGCTGCCATGGCAACATTGACGACTTCAGATTTCTTTTGAGGAAAATGCTGGTTCAGGTAAAATTGCACAATCCGGGGAAACATCAGGTTATTTCCGTATGGATAACCGGCGGCAGTCGAACCTCCCAGAACAAATATCCGGTAGCCATTTTCGGGCTTTTCTTTTAAAAACAGGTCGAAGGGAGGTGTAGGAGTATTTTTTCTTCCGGGAAAAAACCGTTGACTTACTCTCTGATTAATCATCCGGTATTTTTCATATCCTTCCGGTGCATTCACAAACAGGGCCAAATTCTCACCATACCCGAACACACGCAGGGCCATTTCCAGCAGAACGAAAAAAAAGACCGGCGTTAATATCAATAAAAGACGGAATACCTTCTGCTGTCTCTGGCTGCACTCATCTTTAAGCCCTTTAATATATTCCTCAATTAGGCTGGAATCCGCATCAAGTTCCTTGGCCAGTTTGCGGGCGGAAACATACTCATACTTTTTTTGGATAAGCTCTTTCTGTCTGGCAGTTAACGGCATAGAACCCGGATATGATTAGAGTGATGCAGAAATATTTTTATTTCTTCCCGATCATCACAATTGATGATAAAAAATCACACATGGAAATAGCTATTCAGATTGGGGATTTTCATCCGACAGCAGTCAGTCGACGCAGAACAAGCATGTTTGGTAATATAGCAGGGATCTGGCAAAAAATGACAGATCCCTGCCGTTCACAACAAATTTAAACAGACCTCAGAAAATTATTTCATCAAGATCATTTTCATGGTCTTTTCGTAATTTTCAGTCGACAGACGATAGAAATAAATACCGCTGCTCACCGGACGACCGAATCTGTCCACACCGTTCCAGTTAATAATGTGCTGTCCTTCACGTCGTTTTCCGTCAAACAGGGTGACGATTTTCTGGCCCAGCGCATTATAGATTTCCAGCTTCAAATCCATCGCTTTCGGCAATACAAAGCGGATGGACGTAACCGGGTTGAACGGATTGGGATAATTCCCTTCCAGTCGCGGAGTCTGGATAACACGTACCGGCCCTGAATCATCGATACCCACTACACCCAGATCATAATTCCAGCGGGAATAGAAAACCGGATTGATAGAGCCGAACTGGGAGAAAATAGTTATCTCTTCCGGGGTGGGATTTCCCGGATCTGACAGGATAATATTTTCCAGGTGATTCAGACCGAAACCGGCACCTCCCGCTTCGTTGTCA
>JAFGSO010000439.1 GCA_016934605.1 Calditrichota bacterium
ACCGGATCGAAACCGGGGTCTTTGAAATTAAGCAGTTTTGACCATGGTTCGATAGGGGAAGGGTAGAGGGTTTCTGCCTGTCCTCTCACCTGAAAGAAAACCGCATTAAAATTCTGCTCTGCAAGGTTTTTCATAATAGATATTATACGGTTCCGCATCGTATCGGGATCAGTATGAGCCCAGTTGAAGCGGGTCACCCACACACCACGCAATTCATTGGGGACATAAACAATCGGTTTTTCAGGTAATTCTTTCAGGCGGATAACCGGTTTTTTTGCACAGGAAGCAAATAAAGCCGCTAATAGCAATATTAACAATATATTACGATTCATAATATCTCCCGTTCTGTTAATGAGTCAAATATTCTTTAATTTAAAGATTTCATATTATGTAAGCCGATAGAAAAAGAAAAAATTTGTACGATAATGATGATACCCTTTACCTGAATAAAGTCGGTTGGGGGGAAAATAATATATTGAGCTTTATTGTGTAAAGTATTCTGAAATCCCGGCAGTTGGTAAAACAGGGAATAGATATGATCATAATAGTTTACATAATATATATTATATTAAATATGATTATAAAAGAAATAATTTCAAATCAATTGAAGAAGTTAAAATTATCTCATTTTTCATTCTATAAAAGACAATTTATCACCCGCCTATGATTTGGCACAAAAATATTGTAAATGCTTTTCCTCAATACTTAAATGATTATAAAGATTTACCCCGGTGAAAATCCTGTCTCTTCACTCCCGTCATTAAGTGATTTAACCAGTATGATAAATGTAGTCTTTAAAAAAACATACGTTTTAGATTTGAATGACTATATAATGACATCCATGAAACCTGTGTAAATAACAACCTATAATCAATAACCATGCTAAAATTCAGATTATATATCCAATTCAGGAACCCCTTAACATGGATTCCCCGCCAATTGCCCTGGATAGACACATTGGTATGTCAAAATTTATTGTGACATACCAATATAGAAAACCAAATGCTGATAAATTTCAAATTTACTGGCTAATATGGAATTGATAAACAAGTATACATATGTATAATTAAATAAGGCCGCAAAAAAAGTGGACTCTTCAGGAATTAAATTTTCGCCGATTTATTCAAAATCTTTGAGGGTTTTCTCGATTTTGTCCAGTGCCCAGTAGATTTCCTCCTCGTTAATCACCAGCGGCGGAGCAAACCGTATGATATCTCCATGGGTTGGTTTGGCCAGCAATCCGTGTTCTTTCATCTCCAGACAGAATTCCCAGGCCGTTTTACCGGATTTAGCCGGCTTTATAACAATGGCATTCAACAATCCCTTGCCCCGTACAGTGGTCACCACCGGATATTTATCTGCCAATTTCTGCATCTCATCACGAAACAGTTTTCCCATGCTTTCCGCATTTTCGGGAAGCTTCTCTTCCTGAATCACATCCAGAGCGGCCATGGCCACCTGGCAGGCCAACGGATTTCCACCAAAAGTAGATCCGTGCTCTCCCGGATGGATGGTAAGCATTATTTCATCCCTGGCCAGTACTGCCGAAACCGGCATAAAACCTCCGGAAAGAGCCTTCCCGAGAATCACGATATCCGGTTTCACACCTTCGTGATCGGAAGCCAGCATTTTGCCTGTCCGTCCCAATCCGGTTTGTACTTCGTCACAGATTAACAGCACATTTTTTGCCTTACAGAGATTATATACTTCCTTCAGATATCCGTCATCCGGAACAATGACACCGGCTTCACCCTGAATCGGTTCAACCATAAAAGCCGCAATGGTGGGATCTTCCAGTATCAGTTCAAGGGCATTCAGGTCGTTATAGGGAATGACCACAAAACCCGGCATATATGGTCCGAAACCGTCCTTACAGGTAGGATCAGTGGACGAAGATATAGCAGCGAGAGTTCTGCCCCAGAAGTTTCCTTCGGCAAATACAATTTTAGCCTTGTATTGTGGTATTTTTTTGACCGTATAAGCCCATTTTCTGGCAAGTTTAACGGCCGTTTCTCCACCCTCAACCCCCGTATTCATGGGCAATACCTTGTCGTAGCCAAACAGTTCAGTGATGTATTTTTCGTACACACCCAGGACGCTGTTGTAAAAAGCACGGGAAGTCAATGTCAGTTTTTCTGCCTGTTCAATCATCGCTTTCGTAATTCTGGGATGACAATGGCCCTGATTGACGGCAGAATATGCCGATAAAAAATCCATATATTTCCGTCCTTCTACATCCCATACCCAGACACCCTCACCCTTATCAATTACCACATCAATGGGATGATAATTGTGCGCACCATAACGGTCTTCCAGCTGCATATAATCCTGAGAATTCATCATTAAGGCCTTTCTTTATTCGATTTCACTATTTTTTGATTCTCAAAATAAGCATCCTGTCATGGAAATTCAATCTGATTAAAAAATCATATTTTTTGGACCATCAAAAATTCTAATTAAAATGATAACAATTATTTACCATTTATCAAAGTTTTTTGCACCTGTCTAACAGCCACTTCTTCAATTCTTTATATTTTGAGTATTGATTCAGGTCATAAAAAATATTATAATCTGCTCGTATTATTGGTAGTTGTTTAGAAACGGAGATGATATATGCAATTTCTAGGTGGACTAAGAGTGAATCCTCAGTTGCCGGCCAGGATTAAGAGATTACAGGATCTTGCCGGCAATTTCTATTTTGCCTGGCATCCTGAAGTGAGGGACCTGTTTATTGCTATAGACAGAGAATTATGGAAAAAAACCAACCACAACCCGGTTAAATTTTTGATTGAAGTCCAGCAGAAGAAACTGGATGCGGCTGAAAAAGACACGGAATTCATTAAAAAGTATCAAAAAGTGATCCGGGAATTCGATGACTATATGAAGGAAAAAGATACCTGGTTTTCAATGAACCACTCCCCTGCCGATCATTTTCTGGTGGGGTATTTTACGGCAGAATTTGGATTTCATGAAAGTCTTCCCATTTATGCCGGTGGTCTGGGCGTACTTGCAGGAGATCATATGAAGTCTGCCAGCGATCTTGGTATTCCTATAGTCGGAATCAGTCTTTTTTATAATCAGACATATTTTACTCAGGAAATTGATACCCACGGCAATCAGGTTGCCATTTATAATACCTTAAATCCCCGGGAATTGCCACTGCATCCGGTTAATAACAGTGACGGAACTCCTCTTCTAGTTTCAGTCCCTGTGGCCAACCGGGAAATATTTATCCGGGTCTGGGAAGCCCGGGTCGGCCGGCGTATAGCATATTTGCTGGACTCGGATACCCCTGAGAATAGCTCTGCAGATCGTGAAATTACTGGTCGGTTATACGGTGGTGACCAGGAAATGAGAATTGCTCAGGAGATTATTCTGGGTATGGGTGGTGTGATGGTACTCGATGCAATGGGTATTAAACCGACTATCTGGCATATGAATGAAGGTCATTCGGTATTTCTGGTGCTGCAGAGGATACAACAGCTGGTGCAGAAAGCAAAATTAA
>JAFGSO010000440.1 GCA_016934605.1 Calditrichota bacterium
GCCCCATACCTGCCAAGCGGAATATACTATTACAGTTTGGAGGTCGGAAATTTTGTTGAAACAAAGAAAATGATTTTGATGAGATGATGATGAGGGAAAAGGGCAAAGGGAAAAGGGCAAAGCGAAAAAAATTACATCACCAAACAATAAATTAAAGTGTTTATTGATTATGAGTACCTTCAAATCCATATTATTCAATCATCAGATTTGGATTCTTATCTTTGTCTGTCAGCTTTTTATTTTTATTCCACTGGCACATTCTCAGCCCTGGCAGCAGAATAACCTTATCTTTAATCCCAGCGGAATCCCCTCTCTGTCATTTTCTCAACCACGTTTTGCTGATCTGGATGCCGATAATGATTACGATTTCATTCTGGGAAACATCAGTGAAAATCCGCTCTACTTTGTGAATACCGGCTTGGTAACCAATCCGGTATTTCAGGCCGGAATGGATATCTTTCAACCGGTTTCATCACTGGACGCGGAAATGGGTGTTTTTGTGGATCTGGATCAAGATGGCGACCGGGATTTCATCTGTGGCGGCTATACCGGACTGAATTATTATGAAAATATGGGCGATTCCACCCAGGTCCTTTTACTGAAAATTGACCACTTTTTCCAAGGCCTCATCACCGGTTCATATCCGGTCCCCACTCTTGCCGATTTGGATTTGGATGGCGATATGGATCTTTTAACCGGATTGAGTGAAGACGGCCGGCTAAAATATTTCGAAAACGTGGGTACCCCGGATTCTGCCGCATATCTGGAATCCGATGCCCGGATCTGGTATGATGTTGGGTTGTATGCCTATCCCTATTTTTCGGATCTGGACAATGACGGAGATTTCGATCTGCTGGTCGGCAAAGATGTCACCGGATTTAATTTTTACCGGAACATTGGAGATTCCCTGCAATGGCAGTGGCAACCCGATTATTCGGTATTTTCCGGGATCGCCCAGTCGTCCTACTGGAATTCACCCTGTCTGGTTGATTTAAACGGTGACGGGAAGAAAGATCTGGTATACGGAACCGCTGCCGGACCCATCAATTACTACCGGAATACCGGGAGTGCCTTGTCACCGGTCTGGACAGCCCAGAACCAGCCGTTTGGCGGGGTCATCGACGTGGGAGGAGCCAGTTCTCCCTGCCTCATCGACTTTGATGGTGACGGAGACCTGGATCTATTGTCCGGGACTCAGCTGGGTTATGTAAAATATTTTGAAAATATCGGCAATGCCACAGGTCCGGCCTGGATGGAGAAAAGCTCCTATTTCAGCTCAATCGATCACTCAATCTACGCGGCAGTTTCTGCCGGAGATGTCAACGGTGATTTGCTACCCGATGTGATCACCGGCGATCTGAACGGCGGATTATTTTTTCATAAGAATACCGGTACCGGTTTCACCTATCTCAGTAGTGTGTTCAGCGGAGTAGATCTGGGTGACTTTTCGGCTCCGGTGCTGGTGGATATGGACGGTGATGCGGATCTGGACATTGTTGCCGGAAATGAGGACGGCCAGTTATTCTATTTTGAAAACAGCGGATCTCCGGATTCCGCCAGCTGGTCCGAAATTTCAGGTTATTTTGGAGCTATCGATGTGGGCAGCAACTGTGTTCCGGCCGCCGGGGACATTGATTATGACGGTGATATTGATATTATCACCGGTAATCTCTTCCGTGAAGTGACCTGCTTCAAGAACGAGGATGGTTCCTGGATTGAGGATACCCTCACGGTCAGCGGAATCAGCGGTGGTCAGAACACCGCGCCTGCGCTGGGAGATCTGGACGGCGACGGAGATCCGGATTTAACCCTGGGAAATTATGATGGGACATTCGATTACTTTCAGAACGATCATCCGCCGGTTTCTATCCCATCAGAAAAATCAATGATACCGAGAACTCCTCAGCTCTTTCAGAACTACCCCAATCCCTTTAATCCGACCACAAACATAAAATTTGAGCTGCCAAAAACTACTGAAGTGATCCTTGAAATTTATAACATTCTCGGCGAGAACATTGTCACTTTAGTGTCCGATAGACTAAAAGCAGGTACGTATATATATCAATGGACTGCAAGCAATGTGGCATCCGGTGTATATCTGGTCCGGATACAGGCTGAAGACTTTATTCAAACCCGGAAGATGGTAGTGATGAGGTAACATGTACTGTGTGCGGAAGATAATATCAGAAATCAGCTTTTTCATGATTGATAATCACTTGATTCCTGTTTTATTGACCTAAATTAGTTGCTATTTTTATACTGGTATTGAGAATTGTGGTTTTCAAATCATCATAGAAATCTGTATTCTCAAGATCTGAATCTGTCGTGCGCATTTCGTCAATCTGTTTCATTTGTCTATCAATATATCGCATTACATTACCATATTCGATATACCGATAATCCTCTTTTTTATTTCTATTAACCGTATATAACTTTTGAACTTCTTCCAAACTGATATTTCGATAAACCACAACCTTGATATTATATTTTATATTTGGATCCGGGGCGCCATGGCTCTCCCATTGATACCATTGGAAGCCAATTAACTCGTAAGCCATAGATTGTACACCAAAATCGGAATACTCCATTAAACAAATATTTCTCTTAAAACAAAATTCTTTAACATAATCTACAGGACTTTTAACAAGGCCAATTAGAGGCAATTCTCTCTTACTTATTGACAGAATTTTTCCGTTAAGGCTTTGATCATATAACCATCGATCTTTTATGAAGATGTACCACTGGACTGGATAGATTTTATAGTAAGGACTTTCCACAGGACTCATATCTTTTTTTCTCTGTATCAGCCGTGCGCATTCCAATTCCTCTTCTATAACGCCTATGTCATTTAATCCATCCTCGTTCATGTCTGATAAAAGAAATTTACTGTTTTTCGCAAACCAGCACGCAGAGAACACAGAGAAAAAGATCATTGCGATGCATATTGATGATAAAGTTTATGAATTAACCAAGCAAAAAAGTATATTAATTTTCCACGAGAAATTTACTTCATAGTCATTTAATATTCTTTCAGAGTTTTGTACCCTTTTAAAAAAAAGTATTCATTAATCAAAACAGACAACAGCTTTCAGTTTCTTTTTGATAGCCTTTTTATTATATTGTGAATGTTGTCATCAGTGATTCTTTGCAGCATTCAAGACTGACAGATTTCTCTATAGCAGGTTTTTCCAGCAACTAACCGGGAAAGATGATGTCAGTAGAGATTGGACAGACCATTTCTCATTACCAGATCCTCGATAAACTCGGCGAAGGAGGGATGGGACTGGTTTACAAAGCCCTTGATACCTCACTGAACAGGAATGTGGCTTTAAAATTTCTTCCTACACATCTTACCGAGGATCCAGAGAGTCGAAAGCGCTTCATAGTTGAAGCACAATCTGCTTCGGCTCTGGATCACCCCAACATTTGTACCATCCATGAAATCAATGAAACCGAAAAGGGCCAGCTATATATCTGCATGAACTATTACCAGGGTGAATCCCTGCGCCAGAAAATAAAAAAAGGCCCTGTACCCTTCCGGGAAGCCATCAAAATAATCATGCAAATTGCCCGGGGACTCCAGGCTGCCCATAACCAAAAGATTATTCACCGCGATATTAAACCGGGGAATATTTTGATTTCTGAAAATGGAGAGGTCAAAATTGTGGATTTCGGACTAGCCAAGCTGGCCGGTCAAAAACTGACTGAATCGGTTTCCACGAAAGGGACTATCGCTTACATGGCTCCGGAATTCATTCGAGGTATACCCGCAGATAACAGAACTGACATCTGGTCCCTAGGAGTTGTGCTCTTTGAAATGCTGACCGGTCATTTGCCCTTCGAGGGGGAATACCCGGAACCGATGATGTATTCTATCATCAATGAAGAACCTGAATTACTTTCCCAATATTTGAATGACGTTCCTGAAATATTGGAATCGATTCTGGATAAATGTCTTAATAAAGATCCAGTGCAACGCTACCAAAATTTAGGCGAACTTATTTCAGATTTAGAAAAATTAAAGCCGGGAATGAATGAAACTGGTAGCACAGTGATCACAAAAAAATCAAATAGAAAACCTTCTTATAAGATTACAATCATTGGATTTTTTCTCATTATATTGATAATCGGATTTATCCTGATATATCAATATATCTCTAACACCCCAGCTACCGGAGCAAAACATATTGCCGTAATCACTTTTGAAAACCATACCGGTGAAAAAAAATTCGACTACCTTCAGAAAGCAATTCCCAACCTGCTCATATCCAGTTTAGAGCAATCCGGCAATCTGAGAGTCGCAACCTGGGAGCATTTAAATGATCTGCTTAAACAAAAAAATATGCAAAATGTCGACATGATTGATCCGGATCTGGGATTTGAACTATGCCGGATGGATGGCATTGAAACTATTATTCTGGGTAGCTATACCAAAGCGGGGGACATATTCGCTCTGGATATTAAAATGCTGGATGTAGTAACAAAAGAACTTCTGCAAAGTGCCCATACACATGGAAATGGAATAAGCAGTATTTTGACACATCAAATTGATGAGCTAAGCACCAATATTACAAAAAACTTAGGTGTTCCCCCAAAAATATCCGGTTCAATCCGTCCGTTATCAGAAATAACTACCACATCCATGGAGGCTTACAACTATTTTATTCGAGGAAGAGACGAATGGGAAAAAAGAAATATTGAAAATTCCAAGCATTTCTTAGAAAAAGCGGTTAAAATTGATACTACATTTGCCACCGCTTATTCTTACCTCGCCATAGCATATTACATGTTAGATGAACCAAAAACATGTAAAAGTATGCTGCAAAAAGCAAGGCATCATTCAGCCAGGGCGACTGAGAAAGAGAGGCTTTACATCGAAGCGCGATTTGCACTGTATATCGAGAAGAATAATGAGAAAAGATTCAATCTTTTACATAATATAACAGCAAGATATCCACAGGAAAAACGCGCTCATCTTGATTTGGCTTTCTTTTATTATTTTCGACGAAAGTTGTATACCCAGGCCTTTGAGCGGTTTCAAATAGTGCTTGAGCTTGATCCAAATTTCGGATTAGCTTATAATATGCTCGCTCTAACTTATATGGAAACAGGAGAGTACCAGAAAGCGATCCAGAACTTTGAACAATATGCTTCCTTAAATCCGGGCGATGCCAATGTTTTCGATTCCATGGGGGAATTGTACCTCAGAATGGGAGAGTTGGATCAGGCACTGGCAAAATATCAGGAAGCGATTGAGGTTGAACCACAGTATTTTTATGCATACAGATCTACCTCCTACATATATGCATTAAAGGAAGATTACGAAAATACAATAAAATGGATTGATCAATACATTAAAATGGCTGCATCAGAGGGGATTAAAGCAAGGGGCCATTTGTATAAAGGATTCTATTATTTCTGGCTGGGGAGCATCAGGCAATCATTAAAAGAGCTGGTCGTTGCCGCAAATTACTATGGAGTGATCGAAAGTGGGAGGGGGCTGGCCCATATAGAATGGATAAAAGGATGGATTTATTTTTACCGGGGGGAACGGATAAAAGGACGACAACATTTTAAAAACTGGTATGATTATTGGTTAGAAGAAGACCCGGAATTTGCTTCACTCTACAGGGCTGAATACTGTTTTTATTCCGGAACAACAGATTTAAGTGAAGCAAAAGTAGATTCAGCGAGAGAAAAATTGGACGAGATGAAGACACTGCTGCCACATATTGAACCACAAAATAGGGATCGCATTCAACACTATTATAATATCCTGAGTATGGAGCTATTGCTATCGGATGGTTATATTGAAAAAGTAATTTCTATTTATGAAAAAATATCTACCTTACCAATACCTTCAATTTATCCAAAAAGTTTAATATATTATAATTTACCGTTTATAAACTCCCGGGAACTCTCTGCGATTGCGAATCTCCGCAGGGGTAACTTGGATGAAGCTATAAATGCGTATGAAAAGTTGATTAATTTAAATCACCAAAAAAGTAAAGAGCGCCGATTAGTTCACCCCACTTATTATTTTAAACTGGCAAAATTATACGAACAGAAGGGACAATTTAATAAAGCAAGTGAAAGGTATCGGAAATTTCTGGAAATCTGGAAAAACGCAGATGCAGGAACTCCCGAAGTAATAGAAGCACAAAAAAGTCTCCATAGAATGAGTGGTATGAATTAGTAGTTGTATTTCGCTGAAATACAAGGGAAGCAGGTTTATCTGATGAAAAGGGATGTAATGTTGAGAAAGAATGATGTGAAAGACCTTCACAATTGGCAAACTGAGTTTGCCAAAATACTGGGACAGCAGACTGACTTCCAGGAAATAATGCGGCTGGTTGGTCATAAATCTTCCTCTGCGCTAAAGGCAGATCTGGCACTGATACTGATGGTGAATCCGGAAAGCCGGGCCACCATTCGAACCCTCTATAAGGATGGTCGTGTCCAGAATTATAAGGAATATCGTGCTGTCCATATCAATGTGGGTGGCTGGATTATCAAACACCGGCAGTCGTTTATCAGCACCGATATACAGAAAGACAGCCGGTTCATCACAGATTTATTTAAGAATGTTCCTGTGACAGCCGTTCTGGGTACTCCCTTAATCATCGAAGGGATTGTCATCGGTGCATTGCTGGTTCTCTATCAGAATAATACGGTTTTTCCCGATCCAAAAGATCTGGGTGTTCTGGAAGATATTGCAGCCATATCCGCTCCCTTCTTAAGAAATATTCAGAAAATAAAACAGTATTTCATAACAAATCCTCCACACTCGACATTGCTATCAAAGTACCGGGCAGTTGGTTTACTGGGCAAGAGTCAAAAATTTATCGAGCTCCTGCATGCAATAGAAGCAGCAAGTCGTTGCAATGTGAGGGTATTGCTGGAGGGCAAAACCGGCACCGGGAAGGAACTTATTGCCCGTGCCATTCATCAGTTCAGTTCTCGCTGCGATGCACCTTTTGTTACTATAGATTGCGGGGCGATTTCCAGGACGCTCATAGAGAGTGAACTTTTTGGTCACAGGAAAGGATCCTTTACCGGTGCCGATTACGAGCGAAAAGGATTAATCAAGGAAGCCCATCGGGGTACGTTGTTTATGGATGAGATTTCCAATCTGTCTATCGAATTACAGAGTAAACTTTTGCGTGTCCTGGAGGAGAGGGAGGTTCGCCCCATCGGCAGTAATAAATCCGAAAAGGTTGATGTCAGAATCATTACGGCTTCCAGTGCTTCGCTGAAAAGCATGGTTGAAACCAGACAGTTCCGGGAAGATCTCTATTTCCGCCTCCATGTGTACCCCATCTATATTCCGGATTTAAAAGAGCGTTCGGAGGATATTGCTCTGCTGGCCAACCATTTCCTGCAATTATATGCACAGAAACAGCAAAAGCATTTAAAAAATATTCATGAGGAAATCCTCGATTTCCTGAAACAGCGCCACTGGGCGGGAAATATCAGAGAACTGGAAAATCTGGTGGAGCGGCTGGTCACCCTGGCTCCCTTTGACACAAAAATCATTGATGCCA
>JAFGSO010000441.1 GCA_016934605.1 Calditrichota bacterium
AAATAGCCACAAAGGGCTCAGAGGGCACAGAGAAAAAAACCATTATACTGTCTAATGATGTTAGAATTTGTGAATTAACCAGGTTAATATTATTCTTTATTTTGTGCTATTTGGCCTTTGTGGCTGCAAATAGTGCAGATTAGCTGTTCGCAGGAGTTAACCGGAAAACAGGTATGGTGCTTGATATGGAAAGGTCTTTAAAAATAGGAATCGTTTGCTACCCCACTTACGGTGGTAGCGGTATTGTTGCCACCGAACTGGGGAAAAATCTGGCAAAGCTGGGACATGAAGTCCATTTTATTGCCTACGCCATTCCATACCGCCTCAATCAGTACTATGACAATGTTTTTTATCATGAAGTAAAAATCCTTGATTATCCTCTCTTCGAATACCCGCCATATTCCCTGGCGCTGGCCAGCAAAATGGCTGAAATTGCACATTATCAGAAATTGGATCTTATCCATGTCCATTATGCCATTCCTCATGCAGCATCGGCTTTTCTGGCCAGGGAAATGACCAAGACCTATCATCCACTGAAAATCATCACCACGCTGCACGGAACGGATATAACACTGGTTGGAAGAGATCCGTCTTTTATGGAAGTTACCCGTTTCAGCATAGAACAGAGCGATGCGGTAACAGCTGTTTCCCGATATCTTCGCGATAAAACGATTGAATTTTTTTCTGTGGAAAGGCCAATCGATGTCATCTACAATTTTATTGAAGAGCATGAAGATCAGCAGAAGCGGTGCAATGAACTGAGGCAACGGCTGGCTCCTGACGGAGAATTGATTATCTCACATCTTTCGAATTTCCGACCGGTGAAAAGAGTGGAGGATATCATCGAAATTGCTTTTAAAGTGAAAAAGCAATTACCGGTGAAAGTGATGATGATTGGTGACGGTCCGGATAGATCCAAGGCAGAAATGCTTGCCCGGGATCTGGGTATAGCAGATGATATCTGTTTTCTGGGAAAACAGGAGGATATTTATCTTCTGCTGGCCAGTTCGGATCTGTTTCTCATGCCGAGCAGGCTGGAGAGTTTTGGACTTGCCGCTCTGGAAGCCATGTCCTGTGGTGTACCATGTATTACCAGTAATACAGGAGGATTGCCGGAACTGGTTAAGGATGGGATATCGGGGTTTACCGCCGAAGTAGGAGATGTGGAAAGCATGGCCGGGTATGCACTTAAAATTCTGAAAGACGACGATCTGCGAAAAAAAATGTCCAGGTCCAGCCGGGAATATGCATTTCAGAATTTTCATGTTGACAAAATAATTCCCCAATATTTGGAATTATACCGAAAAATTTTATCGTGAATCTTAAATTTAACCTGGTTAATGCACAGACTTTACCATGAATAGTCAATGCAGGGATCTTTTTTCTCTGTGCTCTGGTGACTCTATAGCTGGTAATGTGCCACAGAGGCACAAAAGACACAGAGACGGACCCATTAAAAAGATGAAAAAAAAGAAAAAAACTGAAGCAGGCATAAAAATTCTTGAATTTTTCTGATAAGAGGTGACCGAACACATTTTAACTCATTCTAAAATGATAAATCCAGTTAATTATTAATATATATGACGTTATGTTCTGATGTCATGGAATTCATGAATTATACAGGTTAATGACAATTTTCGCTTCTGAAGAAAAAATATCTGAATCTCCGCTGATACTCGGTCACCGCGGTTCTTCCATTGAAAAAAATTTTCCTGAAAATACCCTCCCTGCATTCCGGGAAGCTTTGGATCTTGGTGCAGACGGGATAGAACTGGATATTTACCTTTCTGCAGATGAACAGCTGGTTGTGTGCCACGACCAAAATTTATCCCGACTCACCGGCATCGACCGAAATATTCATGATATGAATGTAGAAGAGATCCGGCAGTTGAGATTCCTCAACCACATGAATAATCCCGAATTATATATCCCGACTCTGGCAGAGGTATTTGAAGGATTGGGAGGGGAATTTATATGCAATATTGAAGTGAAAAAGAACTGGATTTCTTATAAAAAGCTGGTTCCCCGGTTGAATGATTTCATTGTAAGAAATCGGCTGACGGAAAGGGTATGGGTATCCAGTTTCGATCCAATACTCCTGAAGATGTGGCACAAAACTGGTTCATCCGTGCCCCCTGCTTTTCTTTTTGAAAGATGGTCTCCTTTTCTGCGCTGGTTATCTAACCGCAAATTTATCAAAATATTGCATCCTTCGGTCAATTTACCCGTTTCTTTAAAAATATTGGAAAGGTCAGGGAAAAAAATCTGTTTCTGGACCGTAAACAGTACTGAAGATTTTCTCAAGATCGGTAAAGTAAAGAATCTGGTAGCACTCATCACCGACAATGTGAAGCTTGCCAGGAAACATTTTCCCGGAAAGGATGCAGGCAGGACCTGATCTTCATCCGGAAAAGCCTAACGTTATACGTATGTAGAGGCAAATGCTGGTAAAGTCATTATTTATAAAAAAGCCTAAGAGAGAGGATAGTTGACAGGGCCGCCAAAGAATCCAATGTTCAGTAATTGCTCTGATGTAACAATAAGACTAAAAGATAATTTTTTGGTCATCAGGAACAAGGATACACTTTCCGGGGTATAGAAACATATTATTTGAATCGTTTTGAGTGGCTGATTAAAAATTGTAATTAATTGACTATTTTTGTAAATTTTATAGAAGAAACTATTAAATAATAAAGAAAGGTTGAAGGAGGAATGAAACGATTTTTCGTTTTACTTATAATTCTTCTTTTATTGCCAAGCTTTCCGGTATATGCGCAGTTTGGTAAAAATAAAATACAGTACGATAATTTTGAATGGTATTTTATTCAGAGTAAGCACTTTGATGTGTACTATTACCCCGGTGCAGAGAAGTTAGCCGAATTTACTGCTGAAGAAGCTGAAATTGCTTACGAACGCCTTAAACGTGATTTTTCCTATGAGATAAAAGACCGCGTGGTCATTATAATATATAAATCTCATAACGACTGGCAGCAGACCAATGTGGTGCTCCCTTTTCTGGAAGAAGGGATAGGGGGTGTTACTGAGCTTTATAAGAACCGTATCGTAGTTCCTTTTGAAGGGTCATATGAGCAGTTTCGCCACGTCATACATCATGAACTGGTGCATGGCGTTATGAACGATCTTCTCTACGGAGGTTCCGTGCAAGCTCTGTTGATGCGTGAGGTGGTACCGGTGCCCATCTGGGTGTCCGAGGGGCTTGCAGAATTTGAGTCCACGGGATGGGATACCAATACCGATATGATTGTCCGTGATGCGGTTCTCTCGGATTGGATTCCACCGGTTCAGTATCTGGAATACATTCTGGCATATCAGGGTGGAAATTCAGTATTTCGTTATATTGCCGAGACTTACGGCCGTGAGAAAATCGGAGAAATTCTGTTGAAATCCCGTGGAAATATTGGTTTTCAGCAGGTTCTGCTTTCATCGATTGGACTGGATTATGAAGGACTGACCGACAAATGGCATCGTTATCTACAAAAAATTTATTCTCCGGAAGTAAATAACCGGCTGGTTCCGAAAGAGTTCAGTGAACAGCTCACCAATCACAAGAAGTTGAATAATTTTCTGAACTTAAGTCCCGCCATAACACCCCAGGGAGATAAAATTGCTTATATTTCGGACCGTGCCGGGTATCAGAATATTTATCTGATGTCTGCCATCGATGGAAAGGAGATTAAAACTCTGGTGAAGGGGCAGCGATCGGAGAGTTTTGAGGAACTTCATTTTCTGCG
>JAFGSO010000442.1 GCA_016934605.1 Calditrichota bacterium
AACTGTCTCCCGGGAAGAACCGGAAACAAACCAAAAAGCCCAGGAGACCACCGAAGAGCGACTTAAAAAAGCGGGAGACCGTTTGAGTGGAGCAGCAGACCGGGGAGTTGAAGTCCTGAAGGAAGTATTTGGCAAGGTGAAAGGTTTCTCTGTGGATGCAACGGAATTAACCCGGCTGAAAGTCGAGATTTACCGTTTGAAGGGGGACAAAGACCGCATGCTGACGATTGTCGGCGAAAAATTGTGGGAGATGCGAAATTCAGAAAAAATGAAAAGTATTCGATCCATTTTCGAGGATGATTTTGAGAAACTGGAAAAACTCAATTCCGAGATAGAAAAAAAGGAAAAGACAGCATCTAAAATATCTCTCTAACAGACAGGAATTCTTCAATGGATTTCACGAGTTTGGAACAGTTTGTAAACCGGATTTTCCAGTATCAACTTTTCCAGATTAATCAAACCTGGATCACTCCCTCCTCTCTCATTATGTTCATCGTTATGATCCTGCTTTTTTTTGCAGCTTCACGGCTTTTGCAAAAAATAGTGATGTACCGGGTATTCGATCGTTTTAAACTGGATAAAGGGACCAAATATAATCTTAACAGGATAATTCATTATCTGATTATGATTATGGGAGGCTTCATTGCTTTTCAGTTCATCGGAATTGATCTGAGTGGCCTTGCGGTTATCTTTGGACTGTTATCGGTAGGAATCGGTTTCGGTTTACAAAATATTGCCTCAAATTTTGTCTCGGGATTAATACTGCTGTTTGAACGGCCCATCAAGATCGGAGACCGGGTGACAGTGGGAACTACTGAAGGCGATGTGGCAGCAATTAACATGCGTTCCACTACCATACGTTCCCTGAATAACATCACCATTATCGTGCCCAATTCTGAATTTATCAGTACACAGGTGATCAACTGGTCCCATGGTGATCCAAAAATCAGACTGGATGTAGAAGTCGGAGTATCTTATCAGTCTAATCTTGAAGATGTGATTCGTTCATTGCGGGAAGTTGCACTGGAAAATAGTGAGATCTTAAAGAATCCAGCTCCTGAAGTTCTGCTGATGAGTTTTGGTGATTCTTCCTGGAATATGCAGTTACGGGTCTGGCTGAAAGATCCTTATCACTATTACGTCATACGATCCCGGATTAATATGGAAATCGTACATAAGTTCCGCGCTAACAATATAGAAATACCATTTCCGCAAAGGGATATACACCTGCGGTCGGCAGTTAGCCTGCCCGTAGATAAGCCATCCAATTGATGGTAAATTAATATCGCATCGTATACAATTTGAACGAATTTTCAATTCAAAAGGACGATGATAATTTCTAATAAAAAAAATGATGATGTCCTTAGCTCCGCTTGATGAATACATATTGAAATGAAAACAACCAAATGTGCCACCTCGTGTAAAATTTACCTGATAACTTCGTTCATAAGATAATTTACTTCTGTTCTCAACTTGTACCCCTGCCCCTGCCGGCAGGCCTGCCTGGCTTTAGACAGGGGAAGGGGTTGGGGTTAGGGTACGGAAAAAGTATCGAAAAATTCACCCTATTCAGAGCTTGCTAACTCAAAATGGCTCAAATTTATTATCCCCAAATATGCTGTAATGTATTTATTGTCTTAATTGTGTTTATAATTTCATTTTGCTGAGGACATAATCATAATAAAAAATTTTAGGCCGCCATTATACTTACTGCTATGTTTTACCTATTTTCTGCCTGTACTCTATTCAAATCAGAATTCATCGAATCTTCATTATAAAAATCGATATTTAAATTGAGTGGGAACTTTTTCTAACAAGCTGTATATTAATAACTTAAGCTCTGGTCAATTAGTGTGTAGGGGAAATGTCTGACAAAAAATCCCAAAACGATAACGGTAAAAATATCAGAAAACGATTTATGAAGTTGATTGTCCGTGCAGGCATCGGATTTCTCTTGCTGATTCTACTGATATTATTCTTCCTGACACTGCCCCCCGGTGAAACGCTTATCCGTAAGATTGCCCAGAATCAGATCAGTAATATTTTGCAGCGGCCAGTCAAAATTGCTGATTTTAGTACCAATCTAATTTCTTCAATCGAACTAACAGGCCTTCATATTCCGGTAGAAGATGAAGATCCGGAAAACACCTTGCTGGGAATCGGCAGAATCAGTATTTCCTATAATCTGTGGGCACTGCTGCATAAAAATATCCGCCTGAAATCTGTGGATGTTTCCGGGATAGACTTATTTCTTCAAAGAAATGAAGACGGTACTCTGAACCTGCCCGGGATAATGACTGCGAATGGGGATACAGCCGCGAAAGATACTTCTACCGGCGGTTTTACCTTCACTCTCGAACAGGCTTCAGTCAGCAATTCCAACTTGCATTATGAAGATATTCCTGCCTCGGTAAAAATATCTCTGAAAACACTGTCCCTCAAGCTTCGTCAGGAGCAACCGGGTCACTACGCCATCGAAATGTCGGTAGACTCAGGCGGGACCCGATACCGGGAAAAATATTTTGCACTGAGAAAATTTCTGGCAGACGGTAAAGTAACGCCTGAAATGTACCAACTGGATACACTTCGGTTAGATTTAACAGATATCATTTTGAGCGGAGATGCATCTCTTAGTAGAAGCACTTCAGATGCGGCTATCGATGGAGGGATTAACTATACTATAAATACTACTGCTGTTTCAGACCTGTTCAGAGATCAGATACCAGAACGAATATATCCGGTCCGCTCCCATATCAATGGCAGAATATGGCTGAGCAGAACCCTTGAGAATCCTGCAGTTGAGACAACTCTGGAGGTTGAAGGGGCTCAGCTGGGACCGGATCTTCCCTTTGCTGCCACTGCACATCTGGTATGGCAGAAGGATTCGCTGATGATACGGAATCTTGCTATGGGTATTTTCCGTGGAACGATTATAGCTAAAGGTGCCATCAAGCTGGATACTCTTTACCAGCACGCTCTCAATCTGTATCTGAATCAGGTTGCTCTGGAAGAACTATATGATTATATCTATGCTGAAAAATCCCCTTTCCAGGGGAATATTCAGGGCAGCATCTACAGCAACGGCCCACTTGCCGATCTGTTTAATATCAATACAGAAGTCGATTTTACAGTTAAAAAATTTAACTATAAATCCCGCTCATTTCCTGATTTCAACCTGGAAATGAACTTCCGGAATCACAGAGCACTGCTGAAAGCAGAGCAGGGCCAGTCGAATATTCGGGCGGATTTAAATATTAGTGAGGAATATCTGTCGGGAAGTTATTCTGCAGAAATTGGGCACGTTCAGCCATACCTGGCTCTGGCGCAGATTCCCGGAGTCACCGGCTCAATAAATCTAGACGGAAATATAAGCGGCACCCTCGATTCTCCAGACATCAGCATGGCCTTCAGCGGAAAAAATATTTCGTACCGTAATTTCCCGCTGAACCGTATTGACGGTAATCTTGATTTTCAGAAAAACCAGCTTTCTGTCCGCAACACCACATTTTCGGGAGAAATCGGCAATATCGATACACTGAAGCCACCCTTCGATTTGCCGGATATTTCCGGATCTTTCAGTTATGAAGGTTTTCTGGAGGGATCCCCCGAAAATCCCCGTGGAGAAGTTCTCTTATCCGCCAACAACTTTTCTTACCGGAATTATCAGATCGACCGGGTTAATGTTCATGTCAAAATTGACAGTCATCAGGTATCGGTATCGCCCGGTCATATCATACGAGACTCTCTGTTGCTGTCTCTGGGGGGACGTTACGATTTACAGGAAT
>JAFGSO010000443.1 GCA_016934605.1 Calditrichota bacterium
ATTAAGTGTCCGATTGTTTCCGTAAATTTCAAAATGCAGTTTAGGCCCTTCAAGAGACCCGGTTTCACCCACCAATGCAATCCGGTCTCCTCCTTCCACAAAATCGCCGGTATTAACGGTGACTTCATCCAGATGAGCATAGACCGTATAATAACCATCATTATGATCAATAATCACTGTATTCCCGAAGCCGCTCATATAGGTAATCAGACTGACAACACCGGGAAAGATGCAGCGTACCGGAGTACCCCGTTGAGATAGAATGTCGATACCAGGATTATCCAGAACTGTTTTCAATTCAGGATTTTTAAAACGTCCAAAATTATGTAAGATCTTTCCCTGCACCGGCCAGTTGAATTTTCCTTTATTCCTGGTAAAATTTCCTGATAGTTTTTCCCATTTAATCTGTGTATCTGTCTGCAGTTGGCGGCTGGATCTTCCTTTTTCCAGTGATGCCAGTATATTCTTCAGCTCCTGATAACTCTCTTTTTTTTCTTTCAGAGATTGCTCCAGTAATGTTCTGTTTTTTTTGATTTTAGAAATAAGCTGAGACTTTGTTTTTTTCCGGGAAGTAAGATTTGCTTCTTCTTTACTTGCAGAGGCTAAATACTCTCTGGTAACCGCCATTTCCTGTTTCAACTGTGCTTCCTTCCGGTCCAGGGTGGTCTTTGCAGCGGAAAGATCTTCAAATACGCTCTGTTCAGCCCGGGAAACACGTTTAAAATACTGATATTTAACGATAATATCATTGAAGCCGGATGCTCCCAGCAACCAGTCGTATTGCTTTCCACGCTGATATTTATAAGCAAAAATTACCTGCTCCCTGAAAATCTCCTGAAGTGCTGCAATTTTACGCTGAAGTGAATCGATCTGGCTTTTCAGCCTGTTCATCAACACTTTCTGTGAGGCGATATTATTTTCGTAAATACTTATTTTATCAAAAGTTAAAGAGATTTGTTTGTCCAGTTTCCCCACCGACTTCGTTTCGATTTTTAATCGATTGTCTTCAGTTTTCAGCTGATTTTCCAGTTCAGAAATCTCTTCCTGGATAGCCTCAAGGCGGTTCTGCATTTCATCGATATCCTGTGCCGATGTCGTAACCAGAGCGGAAAGGATACAGATAACAATGGTGAACATAACTGTTTTCATGAAAACTCTCATTTAATGCGGCTGAATGTTAATCCCCACAGGTGACTACCGCCCAGGTCAAAATGATGCTGATAGGCATACTGGATGGTAATCCACTTTCTGATAAAACCGATACCCAGTGCCGGGACCGATGGATAGCTGGTCATGCCGCTGTATAGACTCATGAAAGGGGCTAATTTAATCTGCACGGCGAAACGGACGCTCAGCGGAAAACGGACATCCTTTTCCATTGCCATATAAGAGGAAAACCGATCACTCCAGCAGATACTTAATCCCCATCTGGTAATCAGCGGAATCTGCTGGGAAATTCCATTGATTTCCGGTTGATTCACATTCAGCACGGAAAATCCCATACCAACACGGGAATCAATCAAATACTGAATGCCGATATCAATTCCGGGAGCATCATAACCCTCAAATTCTTTTAATCGAATAGAGAACCAGTTTAGATTCAATCCGACAAAAAATTTCTGATTCAGAAAACCTTTTGAGAAATTGACGGTAATTTTATTTTCCTGGTAGAGATCGTTTCCAAAAGCGGAAAATGCCAGTCCGCTGCCGAATGATTTTGAAGAGAACCGGCCGATTGCACCACCGCTGTTCAGTTCAGACAGATTATAAGGCTGTATATATACCAGACTGAATAACAAACCGGGAGAAAAAGCTGAAAGGGCCGGATTTAGCAGGAAAGAACTGAGTTTATCCCTGCTGGCTATCATGCTGCCGCCAGTGGCTTCGGCCAGTGGTTCCCGGACCGTATATTCAAAGGCAGCAAAGACATGTGCGGCCAGGAAAAGCGTGATCACCCAGGCTTTCATGATTGATCTTCAACCAAATTATTCATTCGATAGGGAAACAGTTTTTCCAGCACCTTGTTCCTTTCCACTACCAGGGCTTCATGGAGTACCGAACTGTCGTCATCTGCATTGTCGATACCGTTTTTTACAAAGGCGGAAAGGCTCTGTTCGGCAAACATGATGATCTGGTTCTGTTCTCCCGGGCTCAGTGTTTCAAACTTCTGCTGATAATACTGTTTCTTGCAAATGTTTTTATGATGATCGCGGATAAACTCTTCCGCAAAATTCTGGTAATCGAATGCACCGAAAGAATGTGGATTGTATTCGAATATGGTCTGTCCGTAAGAAGAAGCTTCTTTCAGGCTTACATTCATCCGGATATAGGCGTTATACAGTTTATGGGGGAAATTTTTTTTAAGAATACTGCGGACCTCCTGGCTGTGACGTGTACGGAAGTCACACATTGTCATAATTATCCCGTTAAATTGAAGGGAGTGGTTCAGTTTTGACTTCACCATCCGGAATGTTTCATATAACGGTTTAATAGCTTTCATGGGAAAAAATTCCGGGGAAACTACCAGTACAAATTCAGTGGAAGCCGCAAGAGCATTTATCGAGAAGAGTCCTATTGCCGGCGGACAATCCAGAAGAACATAATCATACCGGTTCATGACTGGTGCCAGAACATCCCGCAGCAGAAAATCGGGGTTCAGGGAATTCTTCTGCAGCGAAAATTCAGCGGAGGCAGTTTTCAGATTATTGGGCAGCAGATGGAGCGTTTCATTTCTTTGCAGGATTACCTCATCAAAACCATATTGGCCTTCGAACAGATCCAGAATGCTGTGGTCCAGACTTTCAGTGTCATATCCCATATGCTGAGTTAGATTTCCCTGTGGGTCCATATCGACTGCCAGCACCTGAAATCCGTGCATGGCAAGATATCCTGCCGTATTGGCGGTGGTAGTGGTCTTACCACATCCTCCTTTTTGAATGATAAATGATACAACTTTGGCCATAACTGTTTCCTGTTCGTTTAACATTAAATTTACTTAAAAATCCGGCACTGAAAAGTTTTATTTTCGCTTTTCAGGCCTGGCGTTATGGTTTTCCCTCCTCAGCACTCCCAAAAACAATTTTAACAAAGCGCAGGGTGCGAAATTTAGCCGACAAAGAGAGATATTTCTCCGGTACACTATGGACTTCGATTCTCAATTTCCCTTTTTCCCGGATGGTTTCCAGCTGATCCAGATCACTTTCCCCTTTCCAGGCCAGTAAAAATCCTCGATTCCTTAAAAGCGGTTCTGACAAATCACATAATGTTTCAAAATCACTCACGGCTCGTGAAAGCACAACATCAAACCGTTCAAGCAGGCCGACAGCCCCCTGATCATCCGGAAGCCGGGCGGTCACCACCGATATATTTTTGAGATTCAGTTTATCAACTGTTGTTCTTAAAAAAGCAGTTTTTCGCCGGGATGAATCGAGCAGAATTATATGCATATCAGGTCTGAGGATCTTCAGCGGAATGCCGGGAAGTCCGCCTCCGCTTCCAAGATCCATAACTTCGGCCTTCGCAGGCAGTTGAACTATCTTTTCCACCAGTAACGAGGGGAGAATGTGATTTTCCCACACATTGGCAATATCAGCGCGGGAGATCAGATTAATTTTAAGATTATAAGATCTTAACAGATCAACAAATTGTTGAATCTGCTGAACCTGTCCTGCCGAGATATCAGGGAAAATTGAATATAACAGATGGGCAGAATCGTGCCCGGTAAGCCGTTTCATAACCTCCCATCCCCAGAATCAAAGGTTTCACGTGAAACAAACAATCTTCTTTTTTTATGAAAATTAATCCGTTTCACGTGAAACATTATACGAACGACGGGCATATTTTTCCAAAAAAACCAGTAAAATTGCCAGATCTCCCTGTCTGACACCGGAAATCCTGGATACTTGTCCCAGTGAAACCGGCCTGATCTGCTGCAATTTTTCACGGGATTCGCTGGACAGAGAGGGGATACTTTCATAATCTATATTTTCCGGAATTTCCAGATTTTCCATTTTCCGGAATTTTTCGGCCAGTTCCTGCTCTCTTTTCAAGTATCCCCGGTATTTGGAAACAAATTCGGCATGAACCAGCTCATCGTCTTTATACCCATTATGAACTCCGGTAATCTCCAGTATTCCGGCAAGACGTACTTCCGGTCTTTTAATCAACTGGCGCAATGGGGTACTCTGCTGAACGGGCGCTGTGCCGATCCGCTCAGCATAGGGATTGAAATCCTGCGGCGATA
>JAFGSO010000444.1 GCA_016934605.1 Calditrichota bacterium
AGACACGGAGCACAGCGAAAAAGTTCATTGAATTGTATATTCATGGTAAAATTTGTAAAATAATCAGGTTAAAAGAACAGATTATAAACAGTTAAAAATATCCACATAATGATTCATACAATGATTATGCTGAGCGAGAGACATAATAGTAAAAAGTTCGTTATAAAATAAAAAAATCTCAACATAAATAGTTAAATATTTTGAATAATTCTGGTTTTTCTAAAATGTTATGTCAGCGATTCACATTTACCGGAATTCTTAAAATGACTTGCCCGGATGGGCTATTTCTTTTTAAATTTGTGGTTTGTAATTAAAAGAATCTTTTGATAATTAACTAATGTTGCTGTATAAAATTTTATAACCAAGGAGAACACTATGGCTCTTAAAATGGCGATTAACGGATTTGGAAGAATCGGTCGACTGGTATTCAAAGCTCTGCAGGATGATTCAGACGTGGATATTGTGGCTATCAATGATTTGACGGACGCAAAAACCCTGGCTCATCTCCTGAAATACGATTCGATTCACGGACGGTATCCGGTTCCCGTAAAAGCTGACGGTGATTATTTGATTGCCGGGAATAGGAAAGTGAAAGTACTGGCTGAAAAAGATCCGTCCCAGCTTCCCTGGTCGGAGATGGGTGTGGATTATATCATTGAATCGACCGGTGTTTTCAGAGACAGAAAAAAATTATCGATGCATCTGGAGGCAGGTGCCAAAAAAGTAATCCTCACTGCTCCCGCCAAAGACCAACTGGATAACACAGTGGTTATGGGTGTGAATGATGATACCCTGAAAAAGGACCATAAATTAGTATCCAATGCCAGTTGTACAACCAACTGTCTGGCTCCGGTGGCCAAGGTATTGCACGAGAATTTCGGCCTGAAAAGAGGCTGGATGACCACCATTCACGCTTATACCAACGATCAGCGTATTCTGGATCTGCCACATAAGGATCTTCGCCGTGCACGGGCTGCTGCAGATAATATTATCCCTACAACAACCGGAGCTGCCAAAGCTACCGGTCTGGTTATTCCGGATCTGAAAGGCAAACTGGACGGTATAGCCGTGCGTGTTCCGGTAACCGATGGATCGCTGGTGGATCTGGTGGCGGAGCTGGAGAAAAATGCCTCTGCGGAAGATATCAACAACGCTATGAAAAAGGCAGCCAATGGAGATCTGAAAGGAATTTTGGAATATTGTGAAGATCCGATTGTTTCCAGTGATGTTGTCGGGAATAACCATAGCAGTATATTCGATTCGCTTTCTACCCAGGTTATGAATGATAATCTGGTAAAAGTGATTTCCTGGTACGATAATGAATGGGGTTATTCGGTGAGAACGGTTGATATGATGAAAAAAATGGCCTCGTTATAGAAAAATGACATTGCCCGCTAAGGGTCAGTTAAACCAGAACAGGATAAAATTATGGCAAAATTATCAATTGAAGATCTAACTTTAAAAGGAAAAAATATACTCGTCCGGGTCGATTTCAATGTGCCTCTGGATGATAATCAGAATGTAAAAGACGATTTCCGAATCCGGGCGGCACTCCCCACAATTCAGAAAATTATAAAGGAAGGGGGACGGGCGGTGCTTTGTTCCCATCTGGGAAGACCAAAAGGCAAGAGGGTAGAGGCTATGAGCCTGAAGCCGGTTGCCGGCAGACTGAGTGATCTGCTTGGAATGGAGGTGAAGTTTGCAGATGATTGCATTGGACCGGATGTGCAGGAGATGAAAAAATCTCTGAAAGACGGGGAGGTGATGCTGCTGGAAAATCTTCGTTTCCATGCCGAAGAGGAAAAAAACGACCCTGATTTTGCCAAAAAACTGGCAGAAGGATGTCAGCTCTATATCAATGATGCTTTCGGCAGTGCTCATCGTGCCCATGCTTCCACCGAAGGAGCTACCCGGTTCTTTGAAAAATGTGCAGCAGGCTACCTGATGCAGAAAGAACTGGATTATCTGGGTGAAGCTGTGGAAAATCCGGCCAGGCCATTTGTGACTATTCTGGGTGGTGCCAAAATTTCGGGCAAAATTGATGTCATTAACAATCTCATGACTAAGGCAGATGCTTTATTGATAGGCGGAGGTATGATTTTTACCTTCTTCAAAGCCCAGGGAAAAGAGATTGGTCAATCCCTGCTGGAAGAAGACCGTCTTGAAATGGCTGAGGAGCTGCTGAAGAAATTTGAATCCAGTTCCTGTCAGGTAGTACTGCCTACCGATGTGATGGTGGCAGACAAAGTGGAATCGGGGGCGAAAACCCGGATGGTGGATGTCACAGATATCCCATCGGATTGGAAGGGAGTGGATATAGGGCCGGAAACCGTCAAGAAATTTAAGCAGGTGCTGGAAGATGCTAAAACCATCATCTGGAATGGACCGATGGGCATCTTTGAGATTTCCGAGTTTGCCGGGGGTACGGAGCAAATTGCCAGGTATCTGGCGGAGATCACCGACCGCGGAGCCACTACCATTGTGGGAGGCGGAGATTCCGCCTCTGCGGTTAAGAAATTCAAGCTGATGGACCGGTTGAGTCATGTTTCCACCGGCGGAGGAGCCTCTCTGGAATTTCTTGAAGGTAAAACGCTCCCCGGTGTAGCTGCTCTCAGCGACAAATAACCAGGATCGGGATACCATTCTGATTCATATTGAACACCATGAGTTCAGAAAAACCCGGGAAGGAGAATTCGCATGGCAAAAAAAATGATTGCCGGAAACTGGAAAATGTACAAAAATAATTCCGAGGCATTGCGACTGATCAAACAGCTGAGAAACCGTCTTGAAAAAAATCCGGCTCGGAAATCCAAAATTGTCATTTGTCCGCCTTTTACGGCTCTGTCCCTGGCAGCCAAGGAACTGGCATCATCCAGAATTGAACTGGGTGCCCAGAACATTTTCTGGGAAGAGGAAGGGGCTTATACCGGTGAAATTTCTGCAGATATGGTAAAAAGTACCGGTGCCAAATGGACAATTATCGGCCACAGTGAACGCAGGCAATATTTCAAGGAAGATGAAAAAGTAATCAACCGGAAGATCAAATTGGCACTAAAAAAGAAATTAAAAGTCATCTTCTGCATCGGTGAAACCCTGGAACTGCGTCAGCAGAATCTGACCAAGGATATTGTGACCAACCAGGTGGAATGGGGTTTGAAAGACCTCGATCCGGCTCAACTAAAAAATATTGTTACCGCCTATGAACCTGTCTGGGCTATCGGAACCGGTAAAACCGCCACTCCGGATCAGGCTCAGGAGATTCATTCATTCCTGCGGGAAATAATAGACGCTCTTTTCGGTGCAGGTACCGGTCAGAAAATGACTATTCTTTACGGTGGCAGTGTAAAGCCGGATAATGCAGAAGGTCTTTTTTCCCGGCCCGACATCGACGGTGCTCTGGTAGGCGGCGCCTGTCTCGATGCCAGTAGCTTCATGAAAATCATCAAGGCCGGTGAGGGAGTATTCTGAATCCGATGGAAAAATTAAACCAACTCTGAAAATAGAAGTGAGTCCTGAACAGACTCACTTTTTTATTTTATGTCCGTCACCCGGAAATTTACTGACGCCGGATCATTCGTTACTTTCTTTCGTTTCGTAAAACCTCACTCATGGGTGGATAGGCGAAAATAATCGGGCTGATTTGTGAAAAGAGCATTGTAGGCATCGGCGGCAGGATTGGC
>JAFGSO010000445.1 GCA_016934605.1 Calditrichota bacterium
ACGCCTTACCGGTTTGATACCGGAATTGGTTTCTTTCTGGAGAATGTTAATTTAACGGCAGGAGCAACCTTTCAGGATTGGAAGCAGACCCGTTTTGAGAAACCCGACCATGCCGATGATGCGGATTACCGTTATCTGTTCGACGAAAACAGAAACATTCAGCAGAATTACCGTGAGACAATCAACTATCATGTCGGCGGAGAAATTATGATGCCCGGCAGCAATCTGGCCGTCCGCGGCGGATATGCATATTACCCTTCCCCTCTGAGAGATGTCCCTTCTGACCAGAATAAAAAGGTATACACCGCCGGTATCGGGTTTAAGCTGGGAATAAATACCTATCTGGATGTCACTTATCTCCGCAGCAACTGGTTAAGAGAAAGTGAGGATTCCTACACTCCTGGCGGCACAACTGAAGAAATTTCAGAAAACCGGTTGTTCTTCGGACTCCGATTTAATTTGTGATTTTATGAAACCAGGCGACTGGAGCTGTATCAAAAGTTGTATTTTATAAAATACATTATTACGAATATTCAACACTCAAAGAATCTCCCCCCTTCACCCTTCCTTCAAAAGAGAAAGGGTTGAGGGGGGAGTTCTTAAAACAATATTGAATAGGAAATTTTTATTTATACACATATTTTGAATTTTGATACACCCCTGGTTTTCTTCCGATTGAATACATGCAAGTTTTAAACTTATCTTGTTAACATCAATCATCCAATCGTTCAGGAACGTACCCAATTTCATTTATCATCTTACAGCTGCTGCCTAAATCCGCTAAAAATTCTTTTATACAGAATTTAAAATTTTCAGTACAAATGCTGTTTAAAAATATTTAAACTTGACTTTCGAACCGTATAGAAAATACTGGAACGTTATCAAATTGGTTTAATGATTGAAACTTTATCTGAATTGTAAATAAAACAACCCATTTATCAACAGGAGTCATTGTTATGTTCAGACAATATTTCTGGGGAATACTTCTGATTATTTTAGGCATTCTTTTTCTCCTCGATACTTCCGGGATAGTTGAGATAGAAACGGTATTTTTACGGTACTGGCCGGTATTACTAATTCTGATAGGATTGCATATGATCCTGAAGAAAACAAACAGCAGCAATTCCGGGGAAGTTTTCATTACCGATAATTCAAAATCCGGGAAGCATCACTGGTCTGCCGGGGAACCTGCAGCGGGACAGGCTTACAATAATGTCTTCGGGGATATCAAACTCTCTTTTGAGGATCAGACTGTTTCAACCTTTTCCCTGAGTAACGTCTTCGGGGATATTGAACTCGATTTTATAAAAGCGCGGTTTACCGAAAAATCTCTCGTAAAAATTAATGGAGTATTTGGAGATGTTCATCTCAGATTTCCACCGGATATTTCTGTTTCCGGCAGGGTGAATTTTTTGGCAGGAACTGCTTTTCTCTTCAATGAGAAACATGATGGATTATTTCGAAACATCAGCTTTATGCATCCATCATCCGCAAAGAAAAATCCAGCCATTCAGACAGACATATCCATTTTGTTCGGTGATATTCATATTTCAGGATAGACATTGTGGGTTCTGATCAGAAAAATGCTATAATTTCTCTGGATTCTGTAACAAAGCGCTACGGGCAAACAGTGGGGGTAGCCGATCTGACTTTTACCCTGCAGCGGGGAATAATTTTTGGCTTTCTGGGACCCAACGGTGCCGGGAAAACAACCACCATCCGCCTTATTCTCGATCTGCTCAGGCCATCTTCCGGTCATATTGTTATCCTGGGTTTTCCTCTTCCGGATGTTACCACTACCATCCGGCAGCGTTGCGGATATCTGGCAGGTGATTTTTCAGCTTACAGTCATATGACGGCAGCTGAATACCTGCATTTTATAGCAGCGATGAGAAGACGGCCCGCTCCTTCCGATCTGTCACTTGTTGAACGCTTTCATCTGAATGACAGTCTGAACCGGAAAATCAGACATCTTTCTCACGGAAATCTTCAGAAACTGGGTATCATCCAGGCATTTTTTCATAAGCCAGAGCTGGTGATACTGGATGAGCCCACCAGCGGACTGGATCCGCTGGTGAAAGCTGAATTTTATGATTTTCTTTTTGAATATCAGCGAGAGGGAAAAACGGTATTCTTCTCTTCACACGATCTGGCCGAAGTGGAGCGGATCTCAAATCGTGTCGGTATTATACGTGATGGCCGGCTGGTGGCACTGGAAAATATTGAAGATCTCAAGAAAAACCGTATACGCCGGTTGCGAATTCTTCTCAGATCCCCGCTGGATTCCCTTTCTATACCTCAGGCAACGCTTTTGCGACAGAAAGGCCGTGAATACGAATATCAATTTCAGGGAGAAGTATCTCGTTTACTTGAGATTTTATCCGGTCTTCCCATTGAAGATTTTGATTTTCCCGAACCAAATCTTGAGGACATTTTCATGGTTTATTACGGAAAAAATCGGCATGATTAAAAGATCATATCTGAGCCTCCTGTGGTCACAGTATCGAGGCACTTCCATAATTCTGACACTCTTGATAGCTCTCTTTCAGCTACTGATTATCTGGATTTTTAATTCCCTGAATGCGACACCTTTTCTTGAAACAGTTTTCAACCAGCTGCCATTACAGCTACGTTTGCTTTTCGAGCAGGAATTCATGCCGGCACTGTCTGTGGCAGGGGCTGTCGCTTTTGGATTTAATCATCCACTGGTACTGATTGCCATAAGTATTGTGGCTGTCGTCATCCCGTCCCGCCAGATAGCAGGTGAATCCGAAAATGGCCGCCTGGAGATGCTTCTCTCACTGCCGATAAAAAGGAAAGAATTAACATTCTCGTTGCTGATTTTTACTTCCGGCATTTCGCTGATGATAATTACAGGCGGCATGGTCGGTTCCATGACCGGTCTTCTGATAACTGGTAATTTTAATCTGAGCCTCCTTTGCAATCTGCTGGAAATCTGCATCAATCTCTGGCTGGTTTTTCTTCTGATAGGCAGTTACTCAATTCTCATTTCAGTATTCAGCCAGGAGGGATCCAGAGCAGGACTTTTGAGTGGTGGGCTCACCTTAATATTTTATCTTTTTTATTTTCTCAGTTCGGTCTGGCCTCCCCTGGAATTCACCAGGTATTTCAATATTTTTTATTATTATCAGCCACAAAGATTGATGTTCGATAAAATTGAATTTTTAGATAATATTTTTGTTCTTCTTATAACTGCGGCTATCTGTATCCTGGCGTTCCTTGTCAGGTTTGAAAAAAGAGATATTCCGTGATAATCGATTTATTTGTTATTTCAGCTTTGACATTCATTATGATTGCTCCTATTTTTCAGGATGCTGTGGTCCTGACAGGTTGATAGAAAAGAAAGGATCCGTCATTTATACTCTCGACTCTTCCACCGGCCGGCTTTTCCTGGTGAGTACTCCCATCGGAAACCTCGATGATATAACCCTCAGAGCCATTAAAGTTCTGAAGGAGGTGGATTTCATTCTGGCAGAAGACACCCGAAGTGCCATCAGGCTGTTGCGACATCTGGATATTTCCAAAAAAGTGACGAGCTATTTTTCCTACAATGAAGAGAAACGTATACCTGGGATATTAGATCAATTAAGAACAGGGAAGAAAGTAGCTTTGATATCCGAAGCAGGTACCCCGCTGATTTCCGATCCGGGTCATAAGCTTGTGGTTGCTGCTATCCAGGAAAATATCCGGGTAATTCCCATACCGGGACCTTCTGCGATCCTGGCGGCACTGGTCGCCTCGGGATTACCTACGAACCGATTTCTCTTCGAAGGATTTCTTCCCCGGAAAAAAGGGCGTCAGAAGGTTCTGCAGCAACTGAGCACCGAGAAGGGTACAATTATTTTATACGAATCGGCCGTACGAATCCAAAAAACTATAGAAGATATTGTAAAAATTTTGGGAAATCGTTATATTGTGCTCGCCCGAGAACTCACTAAGAAATTTGAAGAATTTATCAGAGGATTTGCCCAGGACATTTTAAAAGAGCTTGATAAGCGGACGTTAAAGGGGGAAATCGTCATTCTGATTGCAGGTTCAGATTTTCAACCGGGAATGTTCATTAAAAACGGACAGTAAACTATGCAAAAAAAAGATTTTACTGTACTCCCGCATTCCATTCAGAAATGGTTTGTAAATATTCTGGATCCTTTTATCGATATCATTATTCGCTTTCATGTTCATCCAAACCATTTCACTATTTTAGGTTTGTTCATTTCGATTATCGGAGCCGTATTTTATGCCAAGCATGATATTCGACTGGGCGGCTTCTTTATTCTTCTGGGCGGTCTGGCAGACATTATTGACGGTAAAGTCGCCCGGAAAACCGGACTATCCACCAAGTTCGGGGCACTTTTCGATTCCAGTCTGGATCGATATTCAGAGCTATTCATGTTTCTGGGTACGGCCATTTATTTCGTCCAGCAAAATCATCCCATTACCAGCATCATGATTTTCCTGGGCCTGGGTGGATCTATGATGGTGAGCTATGTGCGGGCCAGAGCCGAAGGACTGGGATACGATTGCAAGGTTGGTATTATGCAGAGGCCGGAGAGGGTAGTCTATATCGGTTTCAGTTCATTGATCCATCCTTACCTTCTTGAAGTGGTAATATGGATGATCGCTATACTGGCAAATTTCACGGCAATCCAGAGAATGTATCATGTCTGGAATCTCGAGCGTCAGGAGAAGAATCAGGAGATGGGACAGGAACATCAGAATTTGTGAATCCGGTCCTTCCAGGCTTTTTGTATCAGAGAGCGGATTCGGGATTGCCCGGTTACAGATCCTGCAGAAATAAATGGAGATAAAAAGGATTAAGGAGATTATCATGCAAGAAATACCACATGTTGAAATTGCTCCGGCAAAAGGAAAACTTGGAGTCCTGACACCTGGAATGGGAGCGGTTGCTACCACATTTATCGCAGGCGTGACAGCTGTCCGGAAAGGATTGGCCAAACCTATCGGTTCGCTTACCCAGATGGGGACAATTCGACTGGGAAAACGTCCCGAAAAAAGAGTACCCATGATCAAGGACTTTGTACCGCTGGCTGAACTGGATGATATCGTATTCGGTGGTTGGGACATTTTTGAAGATAATGTCTATGAATCCGCACTGAACGCCGGTGTTCTGGAAAAAGAGTTGCTCAATAGTATACGGGAGGAACTCAAAGCAATCAAGCCAATGAAAGGTGTTTTCAACAAGGATTACGTGAAAAAACTTGATGGCAAATATATCAAATCAGCCAAAACAAAATGGGATTATGCCCAGATGCTGATGGACGATATAAAGAGTTTTAAGGAAGATAATAAACTGGATCGGTTGGTCATGATCTGGTGTGGAAGTACTGAAATCTTTATGAAAAAAGAGGATGTACACCAGAATCTGGAAAAATTCGAAAAGGGACTGAAGGAAAATGATCGGGCCATTGCTCCCAGCATGATCTATGCATATGCCGCTTTGAAACTCGGCATTCCTTATGCAAACGGTGCCCCCAACCTGTCAGTCGATTTCCCTGCCATGCTGGAACTGGCAAAAGAAACACAGACACCCGTTTCCGGAAAGGATTTTAAGACAGGTCAGACTTTAATGAAAACAATACTGGCTCCGGGTTTTAAAGCCCGTTTACTGGGACTCAATGGCTGGTTTTCCACCAACATTCTCGGAAATCGGGACGGTGAGGTTCTGGATGATCCGGAATCTTTTAAAACCAAGGAAGAAAGTAAACTCTCGGTTCTCGAACAGATTCTGCAACCAGACGTTTATCCCGATCTCTATAAAA